>NZ_JBFRDK010000221.1:0-8575 GCF_052113545.1 Paenibacillus sp. TAF43_2 | reverse complement strand
GTACTTACTATTTCATCCATCGGTTTGACGTCTACTTTGAAATTAATACTAGTGTTGGTAACTTCTTTGAGAAAAGTTTGGACTTCCGACTCGAAGAACCTTATCTTTTCATCATCATGACTATTAATTTTTTCTTGTAGTAATCTTGTTTTAGTTTCAGCTTCACTGTATTCATCGAGTGAGTGAATAATTTCTTTATAAAGAGCAGTCAATGTTTTCATGTTATCTGATGTACCCTTTATTTCATCACCTGCGTTCTTTACAGCAGGAATATAAATAACCTCGGGAAAGACATTCAGAAAATGAGAAGCATTTCTCCCTCCGCCTAACCTTCCATCCCAGCCTTCATCTTCTAGGTCATGAGTTGGTGCACCTGTGATTTTTGAAGTTCTTTTAACTTCCCCATCGAAATTATATACAGCCCGGACGATAAAAGTATTAGTATCAGCATGTAACGAGGCACGGATTCCGTGTAATTCTGCTTCTTCCATCGTTATCTCTGTAAAAGTTGCATGAAACGAAATAGGTTCAGCTATATTGTATTTATAAAAATGTTTTCTGTCTGGTTTTTGAGAAGAACCAAACATTTTAATTGCTTGTAAGATAGTGCTTTTTCCGACGTTGTTAGGTCCTATGAAGATTGATATATTCTCAATGTCGACAGTTAGTGCCTTGATTCCCTTAAAGTTACGGATAGTTAATTTAGAAAGTCTCACAGTATATTCCTCCAATTTAACAAATTAGCATATGGATTAATAACTTCGATTATTTTGAACAAAACTCCTTCATTCAGTTTCATTTATTATTAAGTTTGGGAGTCAAGGGATGCGTGAGTTGATAAAACTATCCTGCCGCTCAATAAAAATATAGCTTAGCTCTATAGTCTTTCGGTCTAAACTCAATAGTTCTTCATCGTTTGTTCCTTATTCTTTTTCAGGTGAACAAGGATTCAACCACTTTCATTAGAAAGAACTAAATATCAAAATGTAGCGAAGCGCTTGACTAATACATTGGGAGGCAATGTATTGGAACAAAAATGACGATAAACAATCCGGAGGTGTCCCGTCTTCCTCGGCTTCGGTTGATTGCCGTTGTTCGCCCGTCAGAGGGGCATTTCCTTTTTCTCAGATAATATCCCGTCCCAGTAGCCTATTGGCTAGGTACAAAAAGACACGTTTTTTATCAAAACGCTTAGTAAAGCTGGACCTGAGTAAGCTTGTGGTTGGAGTCCGCTCACAACCCTGGTGTTTTTTAAATATCCATACCTGAAACGAAGGCAGCAAGCCTTTTTCGTTTTTTTGGATTTGTATCCTTCAAGTGAAGGGTACGTCTCTCCGCCCTCACTCTGCATCAAGACTTGACTCTTAGGATTAAAATCCTTTCCGATATAGACAGGAATTTCAATGGTTACTTAATGTACGTGTTTTAAATCTCTAAATCTCCTCACTAAGTAATGGCATCCTGTTTAAACACTTTTTTCTTCCTATTCATATTATCTATGTATTGCTTTATACTAGATTAAGAAAAAAATCCAATATACACCATACTTAATAGGGAATCGTTTACATATAACTTACCCAATAGTTAATCGCATCCTTAAGTCTTTTGGTCTGACAATTAATTTGGAATACGTAAAGTAGCAGACACATCCATTCCCCTAGGATAAGAGCGGAGTGAAACGAAAGGACAATGTGAATACATCAAAATTTAAGTGAACTCCCAGTAATAGCAATAATAAAGTATGAAAGGATAACTTATGAAGACACAATTATACTTTTGGAAACCATTAATAAAAAGACACAAGATAGAATTGTCGATTGTTGGGGATTACTTTAATAGAACTAAAAGTCATTTCGAAAATATACATGAAGAAGCAAATGACTATAGTAAGAAGTTATTTAGCGAATATTCATGGACTGAGGATACTGATGAAGCAGCCGTTGCCGAATGGGCAGAAGAAGAAAGTATCATTATGTATCAATCACTATTAACAATGAAGTCTAATCATCTATTAATGAGTATTTCACTCTTGTATCACACCTGGGAGCAACAATTAATTAAATTTACTATTAAAGAATTGAGTCATGACCTTGAGTGGACTAAAAAAGGAATGCAATTTGGAGAAGTGCAAAAAATATTCGATTTACATGATGTGAGTATTTCTAAAACTAAGTCTTGGGTAAAATTAAGAGAGTTGAAATTCCTAACAAATACAATTAAACATGCAGACGGAGACTCTGCTGAAAAACTAAGAAAAATTAGACCTGATTTTTTCAAGAGTACATTGATAGATACTCATTTTGATACACTTGATTTAAACGGAGCTGTGCTCCTCGATGGTTATACTTTAAAAGTACATGAAAGAGATTTCAATGAATATATTGAAGCAGTAAAGGGATTCTGGGATGAAATGCCTGAGAGAGCCTTTGCTGACGTAGATTTAATTATAGCAGCATTTGATAAGTGATTTTTAGAATATCCACTGAAGGTAGGAACTTCATATAACAGAGAAATCACGCATAAGGGTGTGTGCTATGTTCAATATCGAGGCACGTGTAAACTAACACCCACATTGGCTTAGAGAAGAACTAGCTAAGTTTCGTGAATGAAAAAACGTTAAGTCAAATTAACTTAAAACAATATTGATTGGAGTGCCTATCATGGATGTATTATTTACAAGGAATCCTGATATAAAGAAAAACGCGTATCCGAATTGGAGAAGAAGGAATGACTCAAGTCTTGATTTTTTGTCATATTCAGAAATGTACAAGAATAGTGGAGATATTTTATTAAGTTCTATGACAAACAATATTGGATATAAAGCCGATGAGATAATTATTCCAAGCATCTTTTTATATCGACATTCTGTTGAATTAATTCTTAAAGGAATATTGCTAACTCATTATCTAATGATTAAAGATATGACTAGAGAGAAGATTCAAGAAAAGTTATATGGTCATAGCTTAAAAGACCTATGGAACAAAACAGAGAATATATTACATCAATATCTCAAAACTTCAATTAATAATGATAAAAAGCCGCTTGAACTAATGCGAAGGGCAATAGAAGAACTAAATCTAATGGACTCCACATCTATGATGTTTAGATATCCATACGATGTCGAATATAAAAATCAACAGTTAATTGGTAATCAAGAACATAATTATGGAATTGATTATCAAGCATTAAAGATAAATTTTGAAAGAGTTTACAACTATTTCTCAGGGTGTTTTCATTCAATATATACTAAATACGAAAATCTTGATGTAAAACCAATATTGTGATTACTCAAAGAAGAAGTGACACTCTCGGTCAGTTGAGGAACTTCGGGGAAGTGGTATCAGCAATTAACCCTTACTCACCTAAGATAAGAGCTATCTACGACTATGAGAATTCATGAGTGCGACAAAGTTAGATGAATTAAATGCAGGAGGTTATGAAAGATGTTACATGTAGAGTACGATGAAAACGAACATAGTAAAGAATGCTATGCACATTTTGGTCTTTCTATTTATTATGCTCAAGTTTTGGAGCATCAATTAGTTAATATGATTGTTGTATTAAAGCTGTCACAAGGATTACTACCTTGCGAGAATGACTTAGATACTATTTACGAAAGAAAATTTTCTAAAACAATGGGACATTTAATAAATGAAATTAAACAATTGTTTTTGTTACAAACGGAAGAAGTAGATGAATTGAAAGAAATTCTTAGGTTAAGAAACTTCATAGTTCACGAATATTTTAAAGAAAAAATAACGCTAACATTTTCTCGGTCGGGTAAAGATGAAATGATAAACGAACTGAAAGAATTTGTAGAGAGAGTACAGGCATTAGATGAAAAGCTGGTAGTATACTCAAATGAACTTCATGAAAAAATAGGAATTACACAAGAAATGATACAAGCGGAGTTAATAAAAGTTAAAGAGGAAATCCGTTTTAACGAATTGTGAAGGTAATCTATCGAAGGCACATACATCTTCAAACCCCACATTCAAACTTGTGTGTTCGTCCACAATAAACAGAATTAAGGGCATAATATATATGCAACCGATAATCTACTAAATACAAAAACAGAATCAATAAAAAAGTTGCCAAGGTACATGGCAACTTTTTTCAATAGCTCCAACATTATTTTTTTACGCTAAACGAAGACTAGGTTCTTTAAAGCTATATTGAATCTGAGCTGTCCCATCTGCCTCAATATCTATACGAGAAATGAATCTGTGAATGAGTTCTGGAAGAACTTCAGTAGTAAAAAGATAATTCATAAAATCATTTTGTGTGCAATTAAGGTCAAATTCGAGATTGGTTGCACTCTCAGAAAGTGTATCTATTTGCTCTTGTAAGTCTGCTAGTTCAGCATTATCTCTTTCAATGACAACCTTATATTCCTCAGCACTCATGTTTCCATCAGCCCGCATCTGAAAATAGTTAATCTTTCTCTTTTCAAGAAGTTTGATTTTCCCTTCCACTTTCCTCAATCCTTTCAACCTATTCTGCACTGTTTTTTCGATATTTCCGTGAAAGTGCTTCAATAGCCCTCCAAAATTTAAAGCACTTAAAAAGGTCTTGAAATCTTGAATAATTGCATTACTTAGTTCCATCTCTTTAATTGAATGAGATGAACATCTTTCATTTCCATATCTACCATAAGAGCCACAAATATATTTCCCACCAGAACGATACCACATTCCTCTGCCACAATCAGCACAGTAAGTTACATTTGTGAATAGATGCTTTTTGGGTGCTACCATATCCTTCTTACGTTCTTTCATCAATTTCTGAGCGATTTCAAAAACATCTCTAGAGATAAGTGCCTCATGCTTATTTTCTACTACAATATATTCATCATGTTTCTTTACTTTTCTCTTAGTGCTAACCACACTAACGGTTGTTGTTCGACCCTGAACCAAATGACCTGTATAGTGGGGATTAGATAATATTCCTTTTATCGTAGTTCCTCCCCAATCCAGCATTTTTCATTCTACTTACTTGCGCAGGCGTTGGAATTCCATCTGACGATAATACACCATCAATTGTGAGGAGTATCTATGAGGATTACCTGAATGGGAAAGGCTTTGATTCTATTGCACGTTCTCTTTCAAAAAATGGAGTCCCATCGCCTTCTCAAGTAGCTAAAAAGAAGAATGCCCGTCGATTTTGGCACGGTTCATCAATCAGTAAAATTCTTACTAATCCGCACTACACAGGTGATTTAGTTCAAGGAAGAGAAACAAAAAGAAGTGTAACTTCTAGTTCTAGACATTCTATTCCTAAAGAACAACAAATAGTTGTTAAGCATACTCACCACTCCATAATCCCACATGCCCTGTTTAATACGGTACAAGAATTAATAAAAAGCCGCAAAAAGAATCGCACAAAAGCTAAGAAGCATCTTTTTACGAATGTATTATATTGTGGTGATTGTGGGACAGGCATGTGGTATCGACAAAATCGAGAAGTCTACATTTGTGGCTATTATGCAAGGCATGGGAAGATTGCTTGTACGCATAGGACCATTAAGGAAGAGGATTTAGAAAAAATTATCATTCATGACCTAAACAAAATGGCTCGAATTATTAATGATAAGGACCACTTAAGTAGTCTTGAAGTTGAATCACAAAGTAAGAAAAAATATTTAACGAAATCACTACAACAAATCGAAACTGAGATTCAATCAGCCAAGACGAAAAAAGGTCGATCTTGCAGACAATCAAATCACTCAAGACGAATATCGTGAAGTAGCTGACATGCATCAAGAGGTTATCATTGCATTGAATGAAAAAGGAAGTGAACTCAAAAGTACACTCCTACATGATGAATATATTGGAAAAATGGATATCCACCGTAACTTGATTAGTCGTTATTCACCGCTAATTCATCTAACAGTGGAGATGCTACATCAATTCGTAGAACGTATTGATGTAGACAACAACGGACACCCTACGGTMACTTACCGATTTTCCATCTTATCTGATTAATCGTTCTTCAACACTATCTGCGACACACACTCAACATGCCTCGAATTCGTAAACTCAAGCTCTTAGTATCGTTGCTTCAAAATTCAACTCTATTTTTTTCTTTACCACTACTTGTGATAAGGTTCCCCTTCACTTTGTATGATATGCAATTCAATGTTATCATACATCAGAACAAATGCACGCTGTCTCCTTTGTATTATGAATTATAGTCCATCTGGTGAATAAATTAGTGTGAAAACTCTCGTATAAAAGTAAAGTGCACTCCAAGAGCGCCCTCCTACATACGTTCCACTTCTTATTAGGATGGCTTTAATATGTTTCCCATCTCTCGCGGATTATTGCAGGTATTTGTTTATTATTCCTGTTCTCCTTGATTAACCGCTGAATTGGGTATCTATTCTTATCACTAGCCACAAATTCTAATACCTCTGACAAGATAACTGTCGCTTCAGAATAGCCACTAATTTCTATAAGCATACTAATAGAAAACTTACCGAACTTATCGTACTCAGGAAAGGGCAGTCGTCTTCCCACTAAATCATCATACATTGCTCTAAACACTTCTTCAAGCTCGTGCTCATACTGCATAACAAAGACTTCAAATATCTCTAGTGACGCTGCATAATCTGCTATTATCAACTCTGTTACAATTGCGCCTACATTTCTTCGAGTCAAAATGCTATATATTTTTTCAGAGCTTATTTTCTTCTCACGAACCATTTGTCTTAATTCATCAACCGGGTTATAATTTATCGGTGTATTTTTCAAGCTAACAAACGCATCATATAATTCACCCACAGTGCTATATCGCTTCGATAAGTCCTTGTTTGTTGCTTTTGTAACTATAGCACTGTACTTGTGTTCCCTACTGACTACACTTCCACAAAAAACAAAGTCAATTATTTTACCTAACGAGTAGATATCGGTTTGTATACATGCATCTTTTATATTATTGAGTTGAATTGGGTCCGTAAAATGGGCTGTTCCTACACCTCTTTCAGTTATTGTTTTATATGAATAGTCCCTGGTAGTATCTTTACCTAATCCAAAATCGGCTAGTTTAGGTTTATTTTTTACCATTAACACGTTGTTATAACTCAAATCTCTATGAATTGTCTCTGGATGTAGTTCATTTAGTGACAAAATGATTTCCTCACACAGATGCTCTTGCCACTCCAGATTCATAACATGATAATGCTCATCAATATACTCCTTAAGGGTCTTATCAGCGTATTCCATTTCAAAAGAAAGTTTTTCCTTTTTATAGTTCCAAACTGATATTGTCCGGTCGCTTGCATTATACCTTTTCATAATTTCATACTCTCGTTTAAATCTATGTAACATCTCTGTATCTGACCAATATTCACGCTTTAGTTGCTTTAACGCATAAAATTCACTCTCTCTATTAAGACGATACACCTCTGCAAAAGCGCCTTCTCCAATAGGCTTTTCTTCAGCCTTCCTAACAAGTTTTGCCCTCCCATCAACTTTAACGATATGTCGGTCTGTGATGTTAAACACAGCTGCGTTTAAATATTCAATAATCTCATCTTGAAGATTTTCTACATATTCCAAACTAACTTCATTGAACTTTAATAATTCCTCGATTGAGGTTGCTTCATCAATAAATTGCTCAATTCGACCTTTCTTCTCTAGGTCCGCAATTCTCTCCTCTGCATATCTCCACCTGGTTGGAAATCCACTGCGATATTTATCCTCATAACCAAAGTTATTAAAAAACTCTACTAAGAGTGGTCCACTTCTTCGGGGGAAAGGACCCTCATCACCAGCAAAACTCTTTGAAAGTTTTTCTATAACTTTTGGATGGCTTGTTTTGACCTTCATTTTACGACTCCCACTAAAATGTTATGATTGTATATTCTTCGTTTCTAACCCTGCAAGGATACTTGGATTCCTTTTCTCGAGAAGCTTTTGTGTTTCTTTTGTTAGTTTCCTTATACAAATAACTAATTCCGCAATTGCTTCATCAAAATCTCGTTGAGTCTGTTCAAAATCATTTTTAGCAGCGATGACGGATATCCACTTAGTTTCAAGCTCCGCTGGGAGCAAGTGCCTTTTAAAAATAATAATCTTGCTCAAATCCTCAATTTCAGGAATTTTCCAAGGGAATTCATATGCCGGTCCAGATAAGATAGGGTTTATAAAGTCTCTCCACCTTAACCTTATTTTCGACCGGTTGGTTCTCCCTGTGGGAAACAAAAGTATTTCTCTAATTAACTTAACAAATAAATCAATCTTACGTCCTTTATACGCGGTAAATGACTCAGTTTTCACTTCGTATAATTCATTGTTCAAAGGGATATACAGTTCAATATATCTCTTTCCCGCGAGACTTGCTCTCCCCAGTTTGTTTGTTACATGTTGTGTGTAAATCCACTTTATAAACACGACAATATTCGCTAGAAGGGAGCCAAGTACAACCCAATTTTCCCCAAACCATTTTAATGATGTATTGATTATCTCCACTGTTTTTGCACCTCCTCAGTTCGACTGATTACTTCTTCTATAAAAGGTATTCCAACTCCTTCCACGATAAAGGGTTTCAGGGATATCCCTGAAACCCTTTATCG
>NZ_JBFRDK010000220.1:0-8757 GCF_052113545.1 Paenibacillus sp. TAF43_2 | reverse complement strand
CAACTAATCTTCCAATAGGAGAATCATCTTGTGCATGGACGATATAATCGAAAGCTTGAGCCTGTAGAGACTTGGATAGGTACGAGACAATCTCCTTGCTAAGTTCCATTTCGAATTCTCGGATATGATTCATAACGAGTGATTCTTTTTTGGTGACATGCTTAATGGAGCCGGTGCCCGTGTTTTTGAGATCACCCCATAGGCATCTTCCTACAAGCTTCAGCTTATCTAACGGCTGCTTGAATATTTTTTCTTCAATAATTCCAATCAAAATCGACAATGCAGCACATCTAAAGCTATGAGCGGAGGCGTTATCCTCAAATCGTGGAGCATATTCGCTCCATCTAGGTACATATTG
This sequence comes from Paenibacillus sp. TAF43_2, assembly GCF_052113545.1. Taxonomy (NCBI): domain Bacteria; kingdom Bacillati; phylum Bacillota; class Bacilli; order Caryophanales; family Paenibacillaceae; genus Paenibacillus; species Paenibacillus sp. TAF43_2. The sequence continues at coordinate 8,399 of NZ_JBFRDK010000220.1, read as the reverse complement.
CATCCGAATAATCGTATTGGTGAATTTGCCGTTTTTCATAAATCGGGCTCCTTTTCAGTCGAAGTTCAAGAGTTTCCGTTCATGTGCGGAGTGTCTATGTTATTATATAGCTTATGTACAAAATCGACTAGAAGAGGTAAATGAGGGAAAGATCATGCGTGAATGGGGTTTAGCTTTTAACCAGCAATTTGAGAGATGGATGTTCATCATTATTCCAGGATCGTTGATACTTGGCTTTCTGTTTGCAACACAGCTTCAGCCTTTTATTGAAATGGTTCCTTACTTATTTGCCTATGTCACGTTAACGATGGCCATTGGCTGCGGATTAGGACAATTGCGAGAGGTATTGAAGCGGCCGGGCATTATGGGGCTTACCTTTTTGATCGCTCATGTCGTATCTCCGCTGGTAGCCTATGGACTTGGGGCGCTCGCATTTGGTGCAGATTCGCCTTATGTGGTGGGCCTCGTTTTGTTTACGCTTATACCAATCGGAGTATCTACCGTGCTTTGGGTTGGCATGTCAGGAGGCAGCGTTCCGCTTATGCTAGCCATGGTTGTGCTCGATTCAGCGCTTAGTCCACTGGTTGTGCCGGCAGGCATCCATCTGTTTTTTGACTCTGCTGTTGAAGTGAAGGCAGGACCTATTATTGTTGATTTACTCGTTATTATTGTACTTCCTACGATCATTGGCGTCGCCCTTAATCAAATGAGCCGAGGACGTATTCAAAGCATCGTGCAGCCCTTTACAGCACCGCTTTCCAAGCTTTGTTTCGTCGGTGTTGTCGCGTTAAATGCATCGGCTATTGCGCCTCATTTAGGAGAGCTGAAGCAGGATATGCTGCTGCTCGTTCCGATTGTTGTGCTGCTGGTTAGTGCTTGTTACGCCTTCGGCTACATTGGAACGGCGCCGCTTCGCAAACGCGAGCAGCAGGTGACCGTTTCCTATGCAACAGGAATGCGCAACATTTCTCTTGGCATTGTGCTGGCGCTCGGTTATTTCAGTCCAATAGCTGCTGTGCCTGTTGTGTTGTCGATTCTTATTCAGCAGCCTTTAGCAACTGTGTACCATTATGTTTTACAAAAACTTAATAATAACAAGGGTAGCGAAAGTACTGCGACGCATGTACCATAAACGATGTGTGCATGATTAAACATAAGGAGTGAATGTTAATGAACAGCTTCCGCACTAGGCTGACGCTCATCATGATTGCGATGATCGCATTATCGGTCAGTGCAGCAGGATTATTTATGGTCAAAACGTTCAAAGAAAACCATATCAACGCGCTTGAAGACAATATGGTTCGTGAGATGCAGATCATCTCGGCAAAAATGAATTGGAAATCAGGCGAAATTTCCTCCTTATATGACTATTATACAAATGAGGCAAAGGAGCTCCAGCGTTATGCGGGTGCTCGAGTAACCTTTATTCGCAATGACGGTGTGGTGTTAGGTGATTCAAATGGAGATCCTCGGGATATGGACAATCATCTAAACCGTGCCGAAATTAAGGAAGCATTGGCTACAGGAACAGGAAGATCGATTCGGGCTAGTGAAACGGTTAAACAAAATATGATGTATGTCGCTATCCCTGTAACGGTGGTGCCGGGTCAAGCGCCTGATGTGATTCGCCTTGCGATGAGTTTGAAGGAAGTTGATGAAAGCATACGTCAATTGACGATGATGCTGTTCTTAGGACTGCTTGTGCTTTTCCTTATTGCAGCTTTTATTAGCTACCGCCTTGCACTTGGTCTGACTAAACCCCTGGAGCAAATTACGAAGGTTGCCAAGCGCATCAAAAACATGGATTATTTGGCAAGAGTAAAAGTGACGAAGCAAGATGAAATTGGTGAGCTTGGAAATGCTATTAATGCGATGGCAGACAGCTTGCAAATTCAAATGACGCGTATCCAGCAAAATGAGAATCAGCTTGAGAGTGTTCTCGATAATATGATTAACGGAATCGTCATGATCGACCTGAATGGAAAAATCGTATTGATGAACAGACGTGCAGAGGAAGTGCTCGGCTTCTCGGCACGCGAGCTTGTTGGACGTCATTATGCGGAAGCGAAGCAGCAATACGAGCTGTCGCAAATGATTCAAGAGGGTCTTAAAAGCAAACAGCATCTGCGCGAGGAGATTACATTTTATTTTCCAGAGGAGAGGCTGCTTGAGCTTAATCTCGTGCCGATTCATCCGGAGGGGAATGATTTCTCTGGTGTGCTGCTTGTCCTCCAGGACGTATCAGCTATTCGCAGGCTGGAGAGGATGCGCAGTGAATTTGTCGCAAACGTCTCCCATGAGCTGAAAACGCCGATTACTGCGGTAAAAGGTTTTGCTGAGACGCTGCTTGGCGGCGCGGTTAACGATGAGGAAACAGCACGTTCTTTCTTGCAAATTATATTTGATGAGTCAGATCGGCTTAACCGATTGATCGGAGATATATTGGAGCTGTCCAAAATCGAGTCACGGCGAGTGCCGCTTGTCTTCTCGCCTGTAGAAGTGGATACGTTCGTTCACAAGTCGATTAAGCTGATGGAATCAGAAGCGGTACGCAAAAGAATTGAGCTCAGCATGAACATTGAGCCGGGACTTTATGTCGAAGCGGATGAGGATCGTTTGCGCCAAATCATTATGAATTTATTATCGAACGGGATCAACTATACGCCTGAAGGGGGCAGAGTATCCTTAAAGGTTGAAGCCTTGGGCGATGATCATATTCGTATCCAAATTAGCGATTCCGGCATCGGTATTCCGAAAAAGGATCTGCCGCGTATATTTGAACGGTTTTATCGCGTAGACAAAGCACGATCGCGCAGCTCAGGCGGTACAGGGCTTGGATTATCAATCGTTAAGCATCTCGTTGAGCTTCATAAAGGTACCATTGCAGTAACAAGTGATGTTGGTGTAGGGTCTACATTCACGATCGAGCTGCCTGTACTGCAATAGAAAAAAAGATTTACCTATTCTTCATGAATCCGTGATAAACTAAAGATAAACGTTCTAAATATGCGGATGCGGCGTCTTTGGCGCCGCCATTCGCCAGGTTGGAGGTAACATGTCGCATAAAGTGCTCGTCATTGAAGATGAACCGACATTAGCAAGGCTTCTGTCGTATAATTTGACCCAAGAGGGCTATGAAACGACCGTTATCGATCATGGCGGGGAAGGCTTGCAGACAGCTTTGCAGCGTAATTTCGATTTGGTCATCTTAGATATCATGCTTCCTGGCATGAACGGCTTTGAAATATTAAACCGTCTTCGCCAAAATGGCGTAAGAACACCGGTCATTATTTTAACAGCTCGCAATGCGGAAGAAGAGGTTGTGCAAGGACTGAAGCATGGTGCTGATGATTATATTACGAAGCCGTTTGGCGTGGCTGAGCTTCTAGCACGCGTATCCGCGGTGCTTCGTCGGACACAGCTTGATGATAGCAAGCCGATCGAGTCTTCAGAGAAAGTCATTACAGCTGGTGATTTGTCCATCTATCCCGAGAAGTATGAGGTCATCTTAAACGGCGATACGATTCCGCTGAGACCGAAGGAGTTCGAGGTTCTGCTTTATTTAGTACAGCGTCCAGGCATGGTAATTACGCGGGATGATCTTATGAATGTCGTGTGGGGCTTCGATTATATCGGCGGCCAGCGTACGGTTGATGTTCATGTGAGCTCATTGCGGAAGAAGCTGGAGCTTGGTCAGCAATCCGTACAAATCGAATCGATCCGTGGTGTAGGTTATAAGCTCGTTATGCCAAAAAAGCTCGTTACCCCGAAATTATAGGGTAGACGAGCTTTTTCTAATATTTATACTTATCTTATATTCTCCCTCAAAGCTGCTTCAGCATCCAAAGGACGCTGAAGGCATTTTTGGTTGATAAGCAGATTATTGCCGGTTAAGCACAAGCATCTTACGCTGGAATTGCTTAGGCGAGCAGTCGTTGTATTTTTTAAACATTTTATAGAAATGCGCCATATTCGGCATCCCGATTCGCTCGCCAACCTCCGATATGCTCAAATCCTTCGTCAGCAATATTCGTTCAGCCCACTTCACCTTGCGATAATTCACATATTCCGTAAAAGAAAGCCCGATCGTTTTTTTGAAATATTTTACGAAGTAATAATAGCTCATATTGGCGATCTTGCAAACCTCTTCAACTTGGATTCGATCCGTCAGATGATTTTCGATATAATCGAGCACCGGTTTCAGGCGAATGCGTTCAAAGTTATCTTGCTCAATCAACACTTTGCGGCTGTCGTTGCGAAGCAAAAGCAGCAATATTTGCTTGACTAAAACGCTGACTGCCAGCTCGTAGCCTGCTTCCTTATGTGTCGTCTCGTGCAATAGCTGATGAATGTAAGAGACAGCTTGCTGCTTTGCCGTGTTGTTTTCTTGGAAAATATAATTCGCTTTACTGAGCGGTGTTTGGGTTTCTGAGAAGTACCGCATATAGGGAATCGTGCTTTGATCAAAAAACGGTTCCAGATCGAATTGAAGCACAATATAATCGAGCAAGTTATGGCTGCGATCGGAGTGCAGCTCCGAAGCTCCGATAAGTACGATGTCGCCAGAAGTCAGGTGAAAGCTTTCTTCATCGACGTAAACGTCCAGCTCACCCTCAAGAATGAGCAGCAGCTCAACCTGTTTATGATAATGCCAGTTTGTATAACCGTCCAGACTGCGAATGGGGCGAAAAACGCGCAGTGACAGCAATGGGTTTTCGTATGCGACTTTTTCATTTATTGCTTCCAAATCTAATGTTACCCCCTTGGCGCTGCATGACAATATCCTTATTGTAGTGAATGCTTTCGCCATTAGCAATAAGGGAGCGGTATAAATGATGCGCGATTGCTCATTTATCGTTAAAATAGATATAACTTAGCAAGTATACGGAGTAAGGGAATAGCAGAGAGGGCTGGACGACATATGGAACGGGATTTGATAAGGGATTATGGTTTGGAAAATGTGCTGCTGCTCGACCGAATGAATGAGCTGGATGAATTAGATGTGTTATATCCATTTGCGCTTGATGAGCTGCTTTGCAGAAAAACAGGGCAGGGAGGTCCAGCCATTTGCCATATTTGGCGTCACCCAAGAGCATTTGTAATGGGACTGCGCGACAGCCGATTGCCAGGCGCTGCCGACGCTGAAAGGGCTCTTCAATCGGAAGGCTGGTCTACTGCTGTACGCAATTCGGGAGGAGCTGCGGTACCGCTTGATTTGGGGGTCATTAATATATCGCTCATCATGCCGAAAAAAGCGTTGGACTCTTTTCATTTTCATGATGATTTTGAAAAAATGTATGGGCTGATTCGTCATGCATTACAGGAGACGGGCTGCCAAGTAGATAAAGGGGAAGTCAAAGGCGCTTATTGTCCTGGCGAATTTGATTTGAGCATTGGCGGGTATAAATTTTGCGGCATCGCACAGCGTCGGCAGACGCATGCCTTTATTGTACAAGCCTTTATTGTAGCGGATGGATCTGGTCAGGAGCGGGCCAGCTTCGTTCGATCCTTCTATGACAAAGCTGCGCAGGGGGAAAACGAAAACGATTATCCGCTTGTGGCTGCTGAAAGCACGGCTAGTTTGGAGCAATTGACACCGCTTGGCGCAGGAGCCGGAGAAGCTTTTGTCAAAGCGGTCAAACGAGTCATAGCTTCGCAGCAGACGGAAGCGGGTATGAGAGAAGCAGAGTCGAAGCTTGTGATGCCGACAAAAGAACAAATCATAGAAATGGCCAATATATTGCGTTCCAGGTATGCGATTCCATCTCAATAAATTACACTAACGTTCCGTTTTACGGATGAGCTGGTTGACGACCTCTGAGAAAATAAGCCCAATTGCAATGGCTCCTGAGAGCATGAATGCTTTTACGGCTAGCTGCACGGCAATGTCATAATTGTCTTCCACGACGTTTCTCATTGCATCGTAGGCGAGTCCGCCGGGAACTAAAGGAATAATGCCGGATACGCTGAAGACGATTATGGGCGTTTTGTATAGCTTTGAGAATAGCTGGCTCACCACGGTTACGATAAAAGCAGCAATTAGCGTCGCAGGAATGGTATCCAGCGACAGCTCTGTGCAGGAAATATAAATGTACCAGCCTATCATGCCAACAACGCCGCAGTGCACAAGCGTTCGCTTCGGTACGTTGAAGATGAGGCCGAAGGCTGCTGAAGCTATAAAGCTAGTGACTAGCTGTTCTAATATCGACAACGTAATACACCTCCGAATTTTGCGAAATATAAGAAAGTATATCATTTTCTATTACTTATCTTATATTTCACCGTCAAAGCTGCTTCAGCGTCTAAAGTACGCCGAAGGCGTTTTTGCATGATTAATAAAACGAGAGCACCGCGGCGATCCCCGCGCCCACAGCGAATGCTGTGAGAAAAGCTTCTGCTCCCTTCGAAAGCCCTGATACAAGGTGGCCTGCCATCAGGTCTCTGACTGCTGCTGTAATATGCAAGCCGGGCACAAGAGGCATAACAGAGCCGATAATAATTTTATCGAGGTCAAATCCATATCCTTTATGTACAAACAGCACGGACAAGGTGCCGATCAGCAAAGCTGTAATAAACTCGGAGAAAAACTTGATTGGCACGATTCGATGCAGCTTAACTGAAAAACCGAAGCTAATGCCGCTGATGAGCACAACAGGGATGAAGTCGCGCCAGCTGCCTTGGAACATGATAAGAAAACAGCCGCTCGCTATAGCAGCTGCTATGATTTTCATCCAAACCGGATACACGAAAGCGTTAGAGTCTATTTCCTGCAAAAGTCGGTGTGCATCTCCAGCAGCCAGTGTGCCGGTGCTAATTTTTCTGGAAATATCGTTAACTAAGGATACCTTAAGCAAATTCGTCGAACGCTCGGAAATACGAATGAGCTTCGTCATCTGGGATGAACCGTCAATGGCAAATATAATACCGGTCGGCGTGACGAAGCTATGGGAGTTCTCTATGCCGTAAGCAGCTGCAATTCGGGACATCGTATCTTCGACACGATAGGTTTCGCCGCCGTTTTGCAAAATGATTTTGCCGGCCAATAAACAAATTTGTGTAATCTCGTGGCTATTGATGATGCTTTTATCCATTGCGGCCTGCCTCCCTATTCCGAGCGAAGTTGTACTTTATCCTGTTCTTACTTACTGCTTTTGGTTTGATGCTCGAATTCAGTGCGAATACGTGCGAGCAGCGCAGGATCGGCAAATACGTCGTATGCGGTTGCAGCTAGCATTTTGGCACCAAATAACATGCCGTCCAGCGCATATTCGGTCATTGCCGCATCACGAAACGCCTCCGTATGAAGCAGGAAACGATCCTGTACCACCTTGACGTAAGGATGAATAGCTGGACAGCGAACGGAGACGTTGCCTAAATCAAGCGAGCCATGATCCTTGCCGATTTCCATATCCTCAGGGCGAATGCCTGCCTCGATCAGATTCATATTGAACTGCTCGGACAATGCTTCATTAGTAAGCAGCTCGTCATAAGAGTATTCGAAATGATTTGTTGTAACGGTGCAGCCCGTCTGCAATGCGGCCCCTTCTGCACAGCGCAGCACTTTCGCAGTGAGCTCGTTTGTATAAGTGCGTGAAGCCGAGCGGACATAAAATTTGGCCGATGCATAATCAGGAATGATGTTCGGCGCCTTGCCGCCGTTGTCAATAATACMATGAATGCGCGCATCGCTGCGTGTTTGTTGGCGCAGCGCATTAACGCTATTGAACAGCTGAAGCACAGCATCCAGCGCATTAATTCCTTCATATGGACTTGCAGCTGCATGCGCGGCTAGACCATGAAATTCAAACTGCACAGCATCCAGCGCTAGTGATTCGCCTGAACGTTCAAACGTATAGTATGGATGCGCCATTAAAGCGAAGTCGCAGTCATCGAATAAACCTGCCTCTGCCATTGGTACTTTCGCTCCGCGTGTTTCCTCAGCTGGCGTACCATAGATGCGAATTTTTCCGCCAATGCCGCTGTTTATCAAAACCGCTTTAAGTCCGACAGCTGCCGCCATGCTCATAGAGCAGATGAGATGATGTCCACAAGCATGTCCGATTTCTGGCAGAGCATCATACTCGCATAAGAAGCCAACTGTCGGACCAGGGTTTCCTGTATCATAAACACCGATAAAAGATGTCTCAATGCCTAAAATACCACGTTCAACCTCAAACCCGTATTTTGCAAGCTCCGTACAGAGCAGCTCAGAAGCAAAAAACTCCTCATGGCCAAGCTCTGGCCGGCTGCCGACCGATCGTGATACCGTGCGAAAAGCATCCGCATATAGATCAATTTCATTAAATATAAGATTTTTATCGGTCATTATATTTTTACCTCCTGAAATGAAGTGAAACCTTTGAATTTGGCTATATGTTCGGAACAGGTCAGCTGCAAAT
>NZ_JBFRDK010000219.1:0-8848 GCF_052113545.1 Paenibacillus sp. TAF43_2 | reverse complement strand
GTGTGAATTTGTGCTATGTCTCTATCATACTGAAGAAAGCTGCTAAAAGGGAGCGAATTGTTGAAGTGATGGTTTGAGTGTGGAGATTATATAGGTATTGCCAGCTTCTTTATGGAATCAATCGTTATTATTGTTTCTTTTCTAATGAAAATCATTCCTTGTCTGCAATATTTCTAGTCTAAGCTCATTAGCTTGCCTTTATCAATGATGTTCATTACCAAAAAATAGTATATACTAGGCTCATATCGTACATATTCGGGTTGATGAGGGGTATAAGAGGCATGGAAATCGTAGAGGCAACCATTTCGTCCATTCAAGCCGCTTTGGAATCTGGCGAGATCACATCTCGCGAACTTGTACTATTTTATTTTGACCGAATTGCAGCGCATGATAAAGATGGACTCACGATAAATTCGGTGCTTGAGCTTAACCCCGATGCTTTATTTACAGCTTCTGCATTAGACAGCGAACGAGCTGTCCAAGGCCCAAGAGGTCCGCTTCACGGCATCCCCATCATGCTCAAGGATAATATTAATACAGGGGATAACATGCATACGAGCGCAGGCTCGCTTGCGCTTGCCAATTCCTATGCGGGAGTAGATGCTTTTATTGTAAAAAGGCTGCGCGAAGCGGGGGCCATTATATTAGGGAAAGTGAATATGACGGAGTTTGCTAACTTTATGACAGATGGAATGCCGTCTGGCTATAGCTCGCGGGGCGGCCAAGTTCTTAATCCTTACAACATATCTACGCCGACAGGCGGATCAAGCGCTGGTTCAGGCGTCGCGGTGGCTTGTAATTTCTGTATGGCTTCGATTGGCACGGAAACCTCAGGATCGATCTTAAATCCCGGCAATTTAAGCTCAACCGTGGGCATTAAGCCGACCGTTGGACTGGTGAGCCGATCAGGCATATTACCACTCTCAAACTCACAGGATACTGCGGGTCCAATGGCAAGAACCGTAACGGATGCAGTGATCGTATTAAACGTTATAACGGAGCATGATGACAGGGATGCTGCAATGGGTGCGGGGTACTTTAAAAAACATAAGGATTATCGTGTTTTCCTTGATCCGAAAGGTCTTGAGGGTGCACGAATTGGCATTCCTAGAGATTATTTTTTTGAGGAATTAACGGACGAGCAGCTAGCCATATTTAACGATGCAGTAGAGGTGATGAGAAAACAAGGCGCATTCATCATTGACCCGGCTGATGTAAGAACTGCTAGGCAAATCGTTTATTCATCGGTAGTGCTGAATGAATTCAAATCCTCGATAAACGCATATTTGTCCAAGCTCCCTCCAAATGGCAAAATTCGCTCGCTCAAGGACATTATTGCTTTTAATAACGAGCATCCGGTTGAAACCTTGAAGTATGGACAGTCTACTCTGCTGTTAGCAGAAACGACGACTTCAGGTACGCAGACTGAGCTTCCTTATCTTCGAGATCGGCTTGCAGATCTCCGTTTATGCAAGGAAGAGGGAATAGATGCGACGATGAAGGAGCATCAGCTTGACGCGCTGCTTTTTCCTGCTGACTTTGGTGCAAGGATAACATCGCGTGCAGGTTATCCATCAATTGTCGTGCCAGCTGGCTATACTTCAAAAGGAGTGCCGTTTGGTGTGACATTCGCTGCGAGAGCTTTCGAGGAGCCGATGCTCATTAAACTCGCCTATGCATACGAGCAGCACAGCAGGATGAGGCGTCCGCCTTCATTAAAGAGCTTTATTTAATGGGATAGGACGAGATGTCGCATCTCGACTATGTAGCTTTGATGGTGAAATATAAAATAAGAATGAGAAAATGATATACTTTCCTATATTTTTTAAAAAATCCTCTCGACTGTTGGAGTCGGGAGGATTTGTATGCCTTTATAGCGCTATTTCTTCGCTTTAAAGTGAACAACCGCGCTATATAGCATCTTTTCAATTTTAGGATTAAATACAGCATGATGGCTGACGTGGAACACCTCTAGCAGCAAACCTTTATTATTTTCAATTTGCTGATCGATTTTTAGCTCTAGCGTCTTCAAGTCATAGGCTTCAAAAAATTCGATCTTATTTTCAATTAAATCTAATCGGAAGTCCATTTGTTTATCTCCTATAAATAGATTTATAACCTAAACCTATTATACAGAGATATTACTTCGCCCACAAAGCTTCAATTTCTTCAAGTGATTTTCCTTTGGTTTCCGGTACAACACGCCAAGTAAACAAGAAGGCGAGCAAGGCCATGCCGCCATAAATCCAGAACGTAGCGGCAGGTCCTGCAGAGCTAAGCATAGGCGGAAACGACTGTGAAACGAGATAATCCGCTGCCCAGAGCGCCATTGCAGCAATAGCCGTCGCTTTTCCGCGAATACGGTTAGGGAAGATCTCGGACATGATGACCCATACGACCGGCCCAAGCGAAATAGCAAATGAAGCCACATACAATAAAATAAAGATAAGCACGAGTGGACCTGCTGCATGTCCCGTTTGAAAAGCGATGCCTATAACAATCAAACAAATCGTCATGGAAGCCGAACCAACGAGCAGAAGCGCTTTGCGTCCTACTTTATCAATGAGCCAAAGAGCAACGAGGGTGAACAATAAGTTGATAAAGCCGACCAAAATCGTTTGGATCAATGAAGCGTTTGTTCCTGCGCCTGTTGCTTTGAAAATTTCTGGCGCATAATACATGACGGCGTTGATGCCTGTCACCTGTTGGAGCACAGCAAGTCCAACTCCTACAATTAAAGCAATTCGAAGCGCTGGAGAGAATAGCTGCCGAATCGAGCCGCTCTCTTGCTCGAACGAATGCTTAATATCAATCACTTCTTTTTTGGCGAGCTCTTCGCCGTGAATACGCAATAAGATCGGAAGAGCTGCCGCTGCGCGCCCTTGCTTGATCAGCCATCTTGGGCTCTCAGGCACAAAAAATAGCAAAATCAAAAATAACAAACCAGGTATAGCGCCAACTCCGAACATCCAGCGCCAAGCGGAGGCGATGCCCCATGCTTCGTCACCTGAGCCGGAAATCCATAGGTTTACGAAATAAGTAAGAAAGATGCCTGTAACGATGGCGAGTTGGTTAAGTGCAACAAGTCTGCCGCGATATTTTGCAGGTGCAATTTCGGCATTGTAAAGCGGGCACAACGTAGAGGTAATTCCGATTCCGATTCCACCAATAATCCGAGCTACAATAAACGCGGAAAAGGTATCCGGAACAGCTGAGCCAATCGAGCTGATAATAAATAGAGTCGCGGCAGCAATAAGTACCTTTTTACGTCCGAAGCGATCTCCCAAAATACCAGACATAGCCGCGCCGACAATACAGCCAATAATTAAGCTCGATACAGCCCACCCCACTTGAAGCTTAGATAAGTCGAATCGATCCTCCATAAAACCGACAGCACCTGATACGACTGCTGTATCGAATCCGAATAATAATCCGCCAAGAGCGGAAACAATGGAAACAAGCGTCACAAATTTCATGCTTACTTGTTCATTTTTGTTAGTAATCGGCATTTCCATTTCCGTTTCTCCTCTCTGTCAAAAACCTTTCCTGCGTGAAAACGAACTTTATTATAGCATGCAAAAAGAGCGAATCCGCTCGTAAAAACCTGCATTAATGAGTGTTGTTCCCGCATTTATTTTAGACAATGCAAGCACAGGGGAACGAATAAAGAGAACTAGCATTTTGTTGTCATCCCAGCACAAAAAAGTCCATGTCGTTGCAGCATGGACTTTACTTTTTTGCTCATTTTTTTATCCCCGGTAGTCGGAGGGGGGGACGCCGGTCACTTTTTTAAAGACACGGCTGAAATAGTTTGGATCATTATAACCGACCTCAAAGCAAACTTCCTTTAAACTCAGTTTTCCAGTTGCCATTAACGCTTTCGCCTTTTCGATACGAAGGGCAGTGACATATTCGATAAAGGTTGTGCCTACTTGCTGCTTAAATATTTTACTGAAATAGTGTGGGTTTAGATGAACGGATTCGGCTACCTCCTCGAGTGAGAGGTCCTTTGTATAATTGTCCTGAATAAAACGTTGTGCGCGGTCAAGCACGGATTGGGTTTGCTGCTCCCGCTGCTCTCGAATGCGCTGCATTGCTGAGATCACATACGCTTCAGGTATAGCTTCCACATGTTCATGCTGCTTGTTATTACGATTCAGTGAAGGGACTGCAACATGTATCAATTCATCAAAGTGGCATATCTTGCCGCATTGCTCATAATAATTGGAGGCAAATACAGCCTCGAAATAGGATTTGCGCAAACCCTCAACACCCGAGCGCGTTTTTCCGATGCCGACTAAGATGTCAACCTCAAGCTGACGTGCTGCGATCGTGCATAGTTCTTCACCTAAAGCGGTTCCGGCTGCCTTCCAATTTGCGTCCACAGCAGATTTATCATGATTGATGAAGATAGCCATATGACGATCAATTAAGGAGCTTACAATACTATTTGTTAAAGATGATTTGATAAAGCTTCTAATCGTTTCGTAAACTTTTTGCTTGGGATTAGCTTTGACATGCTCGGGAAATGCGATCACGATCGCGCAGCCTTGTCCTAGTGGAAAGCCGAGCCATTCTGATAATTGCTCGATATCGGTATTTGTAACATGATCGACCATAAACATCATAGCGAGTTCATTTTCTGCTAAAGGCATGAATTGAGAAACTTTATGCCGCAGCTCTAGTTCGTCCGAGCGTTTCCTCTTCTCCAGCTCGAGTTCCTGTATGAGCTGCTGAAGCGTATGTATGATATGCTCGCGTTTGGCAGGCTTGACTAAATACTCTTTCACTCCGAGAGAAAGGGCTTCTTTGGCATATGCAAAATAATCATAAGCGGTCACCATGACGAACTTCACATCCGGCAAGGTATGCTTGATTTCGCGGATTGCTTCTAAACCTTGAATGCCGGGCATATTGACATCCATAAGTACGATATGGGGGCGATATTCCTCTGCTTTTTCTATCGCGACACGTCCATTCTCGGCGTGGATGATTTGAAAGGTATTCGGAAGCATTCGTTCAATGATCAATTCCAAGCCTTCCCGCTCAAGTGCTTCATCATCCGCGATTAACAGTCGGTACATGTATGTTTTCACCGTCCTCTCTAATAGGTATTCGGATTGTGACTGTCGTTCCGATGCCCCGTTCGCTTTCAATATCGACTAATCCATGTAGACCATAAAATAGTTGGAGGCGCTTAAACACATTTTTTGTGCCAAGGCCTGTTGATTGTTCGGTGAATGCGCCAGCTTCCATTCGGAGCAGCGAATCTCGAATCTCTTCAGTCATACCGCTGCCATTGTCGGATATGGAGATACGTACATGATGTTGATCATGCTTTATTTCAAGGCGAATCTTCGCTCCATTCTCCATACGTTCAATTCCATGAACAAAGGCGTTTTCTACGATGGGTTGAAGCGTGAGCGCAGGGATGTGAAATGACAATGCAGATGGGTCGATATCCTTCACCAGCTGAATGCGGTCGCGAAAGCGTGCTTGTTGAATGGTGAAGTACTCCTCTACATGTGCTACCTCATCTCTGAGCGTGACCGCATGCTCCAGATTGCGCAAGTTATATCTCAGTAAATTGGACATCGAAATAATGAGATCACTTGTTTTCTCGGCCCCTTCAATGAGCGCTAGCTTGGATAATACATTGAGCGTATTAAAGAGAAAATGCGGATTAATTTGACTTTGCAGCGCTTGCAGCTCTAATTCCTTAACGAGTCGATCCTTCTCCAGGCTTTCTTTATCCCGCTCCATCAATTCGAGGAGGTCGCTCGACATTTGCTCGAATGCGCCTGATRATACGCCAAGCTCATCCTTGGCTTGCAGCTCGTTTGAGCTTTGCTTTAGATGTCCCTTGGAGATCTGCTTCGCACGTGAGACAAGACTGCTTACAGGTCCAGTAATGCTGCGTGAAATCCATATGGCAAGTAAAATGCTCAGCAGAGTGTTCGTTATGAAGACGGCGGCACCGAGCAAATACATGCGTTTATTTTCTGCTTGAATCTGCTCATATACAGGTTCATAAATGTTTAACTCCAATTCAACCAGCTGCTGGCTGTCCTCTTGTATGAAGCTTGCTGTCCTTTCCGCATTCTCGTATTGAGTGAGCGACACCTTCGACCTTTCGGCAGAAGCTGCAGTGAAAGCGTCTTTCTGCTGCTCCAAAAAAGTATCTAACAGATGAACGTAGCTAGTAATAGTGGAGGAAGATATGGAAATATTCGACTTTTCTTGGAGCAGCAAGCGCAGATCCTGAAGTTCCACTCGACTATGATCATATCGCTTTTTATTGCTGTCGTCTGGATTAAGCAAATAGCTATGGAGCGTACTTAAGTTGTTCTCTACAACCTTGGAGGACTGGTTGTACAAAAGGATCCGATCGATCATTTGATTATAGCTTTGCTGAACCATCTTTCCACTTTGAAATAAAAAGAACGTAACCAAATTAATGAGGAGAACGAGTAATGGGATGAAAATGAGCAGCTTAGTCCGAATGGTCATGGGCTGGTTTCTCCATTTTCTTGAACGAAGGGCTTCTGGCCTTGTACCGATATTTTCGTAAAATGCTGCACTGGAAGCTCCTTGCCATGGAGGTAATCGTTCAACTGCGATACAGCTTCATTGCCCATGTCGTAAGGCTGCTGGACAATGGTTGAATGGATGATTCCACTGCGAATAAGCTCTAAAGTTTCATCGAGCGCGTCAAATGCAAAAATTTGCAGGCCTTTTGGCCGAATGCGTTCAGTGGCCTCCGCGATGCCGATCGCATCGAGTGCGCTTAATCCGACCATTACATTCAGCTGCGTATAGTGCTGAAGCAGTTCCTCTGTTTCAGCTGATGCTTGGAGGCGTGAAATGTTTGAGGAGCGCACCTCGACAAGATTCAGCTCGGGGTAACGTGAAATAACCTCTCGAAATCCAGCAAGCCGCAGCTGCTGATTGGGGGCTTGCTCGTTTCCGATTAAAGCGGCAATTTGCCCATGGTTTCCAGCCGCTTCGGCAACCAATTCACCCATAACTTTGCCTGCATCGAAATTGTTTGTACCGACATAAGAGAGCCTGCGGCTGCTAGGAGCATCTGTATCAATCGTTAAGACAGGAATGCCATAGCTAATCGCTTTATTAATTAAATCGATATACTGCGGGTCGCTAAGCCCCTGTACGAGCAGCGCATCAGCTTTGGCTGCAATAGCTTTCTCCAGCAGCTTCATTTGCTCCGCGGGATTAATGCGAAACGGTCCTGTATATTCAAGCTCCATCCCAAATTCAACCGCTGCATCTTTTGCACCTCGTTCAATTGATCGCCAATATGGATTATCGATTTCTTGGGAGATGAGGACAATGTGATAAGGAGGTTTCTGGCTTACCTCGCTTGAGAGAATTGGCTGCAGCAGATCCTTTATCCGAAGCGTGGAGAGAAAGAAGCTTAGCAGAAGGATGGAAAATACAATAAACAGAATGGCAATGCCTATGTTCCATTTACGATTAGACATTATACAACTCCCTTAGTGCGTCCAATTATATCGGATTATTATACAAGAACAGGCGAATAATCAAAAGCTGCATTGAAAATGATCGACATTTAAGCTATACAACATACAACTAAATCATTATAATTTAGTAAAATTACGGAAAAAGAAAGGGGTTTATTATGGAGCGTCAACCGCCTAATGCCCAAAGCAATCTACATAACCAATTGCATGATCCAGAAAGTCTTCCTCACAGAATATGGAAGTTCAAGCTTCATTACTTGATCGTCATTCCCGCTCTTATGCTCATATTGATTTTTAAGCTGCTTCCATTTGCTAACGGTATAATTCTATCGGTTGTCGACTACAAAGTATTTGTTGGCCTATTTGAGAGTTCGTGGGTAGGCTTTAATCATTTTGCCCAATTGTTTAACGATGAGAACTTCCGAAGGGTAATTGCAAATACATTTATTATCAAAACGGGTTATACACTGGCTAGCGGATGTATCGCATTCCTTTTGGCGCTTGCTCTGAGCAATATTCGTTACAAGTGGTTGAGAGGGCTGTTCTCGTCTTTATTTCTTATTCCTTTTTTCATTCCTTCTATTGTTTTTGTGTATATTTTCATTTATATACTGTCGATAAGCACATCTCCTTTTCTAACCTCTGGGACGCTGATTTTGGGGGATGAGACATTATTTCGACCGATCATTGTATTCGTTGAAGTGCTAAAAACATGCGGTATTCCGATCATCATCGCGCTTGCAGCTATAGCCTCGAAGCATGCGTCAGTGAAGCGGCAAGAAATGGGGCTTGCAGGCATCGGGAATAGCTACCTTGTAATGAATGTGATTCCAGCACTGAAAGCGGTAGCCGCTTTTATGGTGCTGCAGCTGTCTGCCATCATGTCCACGGACTATGAGCTCATTAGAAGCYTGCTGAATCCCTTGGTATCGAAGACAGGAGAGACGCTTGACGCTTATATTTTTCAACTAGGTTTTTTGATGATGAACGTAAGTCCTTCCGCTGCTGCGGGCATTTTTCAATTTGCGGTTCAACTGCTCTTTACGATCATCGCATATTTCATTGTAAAAAGATTGTTTTTAAAGCAATTATTCAGTAATCACACAGGTACAGCTGACATTAAAACAACGAATAATGGACGCAGCATAATTGGGATTGTGATAGCTTGCCTATATTCAATCGTTGTCATTTTTTTACTGTATATGCTGTTCATCTATCCGTTCACTGGAGCCGGAGAAGTAAGGCAATCGGTGTGGAGCTTCATATCGTTCTGTAAATTTTTTTCTTATTCGGTCGTTATCTTTTTTGCTGTAATTGTTTTTTTATTGATGACCGTCACACTCGCT
>NZ_JBFRDK010000218.1:0-11652 GCF_052113545.1 Paenibacillus sp. TAF43_2 | reverse complement strand
GATTGAAAGTTGCGCATACCAAATCGTTCCTTTTACAAAGAAAAAAGAATCTGTGCCCTTGTATCCTCCCATGAACACAAAAAAGTTGAGCGGAAGTTTTCCTTCTGCTCAACTTTTTTTGGGCTGCGCATGGGTTACTCCACGCCGTCCTTGAAGTTTTTAGTATAGTTTTTATCACCTTTGTGCTCCAGGTCCTTCACCGTTTTCTCAAGCGTAGAGACAATCTCTTCTTTAACCTGTGTCAGCGTTTCGTAAAACAACGCCTCTTCCGTACCTATGATTTTGACGCCGCTGATGGCCTGCATGGATTGAAAGCGTCTGTGCTGATCAGCAAGATCGTCAATCGCTTTCAGCGTGTGCATCGTTTGCAGAAATAAATCCTTATGTTGCTGATTGGAAAGTCGATCCTCAAGTTGTTTCATTCGTGTGTTCATCGGCACTCTTCCCTTCATTTACAATATGAGGATGGCTACTTCAAGCAGTTCCTTACTTCCATTGTATAATTTTCCTTCTGTCAAAAACAACTTTTATCCATCCCGCTCCAAAGTCACTGTCTCCATAAGCCATCTGAAACAAAAAAACTCCTAAACAGATAACATGAAAAATGAATTCATGATTATCTGCTAGGAGTTTGTGTTGGTTTTAATCGTTATTCGTTATTTTCCATCCATTGAAAGTGGAAGCTTCCTTCTTTATCAAGGCGCTGGAACGTATGTGCTCCAAAATAATCCCGTTGCGCTTGCAGTAAATTAGCAGGAAGTCTTTCAGTACGATAGCTGTCATAATACGCTAATGCGGAAGAGAACGCTGGAACCGGAATGCCTCTAGTTACAGCAATGGAAATGACTTTTCTCCAAGCCTCCTGATAGTTCTCAACAATATTGCTGAAGTATTCATCCATCAATAGGTTGTTCAGAGCTGGATTGCGGTCATAGGCATCCTTAATATTTTGCAAAAATCTTGCACGGATAATACATCCTCCGCGGAAGATCATCGCAATGCTGCCATATTTCAAATCCCAGTTATAAGCGTCAGAAGCAGCTCTCATCTGTGCAAAGCCTTGCGCGTAGGAAGCGATTTTGCTTGTGTACAGCGCTTTGCGAACAGCTTCGATAAATTCCTGCGGATCACCGTCGTAGCTGGATACCGCTGGGCCGTTTAATTTTTTGCTCGCAGCCACACGTTCTTCTTTCATAGCGGAGATAAAGCGAGCGAACACGGATTCCGTAATGATCGACAATGGCACGCCCAAATCCAATGCACTTTGGCTAGTCCACTTGCCGGTACCTTTTTGTCCTGCTGAATCGAGAATGACATCTACCATTGGTTTGCCTGTTTCCGGATCAATTTTCTTGAAAATATCAGCCGTTATCTCGATCAAATAACTATCCAGCTCGCCATTGTTCCATTCCGTGAAAATGTCATGAAGCTGGCTAGTGTTCAAGTTCAACACATCTTTGAGCAGGTGGTACGCTTCGCCGATGAGCTGCATATCGCCGTATTCGATGCCGTTGTGTACCATTTTGACATAGTGGCCAGCGCCGTCTGCACCGATATAAGTGCTGCATGGATCACCATTCACTTTTGCTGAAATGGCTGTCAAGATTGGCTCTACAAGCTCGTATGCATCTCTTTGACCGCCTGGCATGATAGCTGGTCCGTTAAGCGCACCTTCTTCGCCGCCAGAAACGCCGGCTCCGATAAAGCGGAAGCCTAATGCTTGAAGTTCTTTGTTTCTGCGCTGTGTGTCTGGAAAATAGGCGTTTCCGCCATCAATTAGAATATCTCCTTGATCTAGAAACGGCACCAACTGATTGATCGTATCATCTGTCGGTTGACCCGCTTTCACCATGATAAGAATTTTACGCGGCGATTCCAGTGATTGTACGAATTCTTCCACACTGAATGCACCGACAAAATCTTTTCCTTGTGCCTCCGCCAACAGTTCATTTGTTTTCTCTGCTGAACGATTATACACGGCAACCGAGAATCCTTTGCTTTCTATATTCAAGGCTAGGTTTTTACCCATTACGGCCAAACCAACCACGCCAATTTGTTGCTTTTTCATGATAACTGCCTCCCTGTCATTACTGTCCTGTTGTAGATAAACATTTATGGATTAACGTTTGGAAACCGCAGCTTACTGCTGCGCCGTTTTCTTCCAATCAGCTGCGAACTTCTCCATGCCTTGATCCGTTAGAGGATGTTTGGAGATTTGTTCGATTACAGAGAACGGAATCGTTGCTATATGTGCCCCAGCCATCGCTACACGAGTGACATGATCCGGGTGGCGAACAGATGCAGCGATGATTTGGGCATCCAGATTGTGCGTACGGAACAATTCAGCAATCTTCGTGACGAGCAGAACACCATCTTCTGAAATATCATCCAAACGACCGAGGAAAGGAGAAACATAAGTAGCTCCAGCGCGAGCAGCCAAAAGCGCTTGGTTCACAGTGAAAATCAATGTTACGTTTGTTTTCACGCCCTTTTTGGTCAAGTAGCGGCAAGCTTCTAGACCAGCTAGCGTCATCGGAAGCTTAATTGTAATGTTTTTATCATTGTTGTTGATTTTGATCAGTTCATTTGCCTGCGCGATCATTTCTTCAGCTGTTTCTGCGTCAGGCGTTACTTCTGCTGATACCGATTCTACCTCTGGCACTTCGCGAAGAATTTCTGCTATACGGTCTTCGAATTTCACGCCTTCTTTGGCAACCAAAGATGGATTCGTCGTAACACCAGACAATACACCGATTTTATAAGCTTTTTTGATATCTACCAAATTTGCAGTGTCGATGAAAAATTTCATAATTAAAACCTCCGTTTTTTATTATTAAATTTTTATTGTCTTCGTGCGTTGCTTAGCGTAATTCTTTCGCCATTCGAACCACATTATCTACTGAAAAACCGAAAAACTCCAAAACTTCACTGCCTGGTCCAGAAGCACCAAACGTATCGATGGACAATACGCTGCCGCTTGGTCCTGTGTAGCTATCCCAGCCTAACGAAATGCCAGCTTCAATAGCTAAACGTTTCGTAACAGATGCAGGCAGCACTGATTGCTTATATTCTTCCGATTGACGGTTGAACAATTCACGGCTTGGCATAGCTACTACACGAACCGAAATATTTTCCTTCTCAAGTTCAGCTTTTGCGCCTACAGCCAAGGAAACCTCAGAACCGGTACCAATCAGAATAATGTCAGGCTTGTCGTTTGTCTCCGTTAGAACATAACCACCGCTGGCAACCGCAGCGACATTGCCTTTAGTTTCTTCATATATAGGCAGGTTTTGTCTGCTTAGTACTAAAGCTACTGGTCCTTGATTTTGCTGCAAAGCATAAGCCCAAGCATTAGCCGTTTCATTGGCATCAGTCGGACGGATGACTGTAAGCCCAGGAATCGTGCGCAATGCGGTCAAATGCTCAACGGGCTCATGAGTAGGCCCATCTTCGCCAACAGCGATGGAATCATGTGTAAATACGTAAATGACAGGAAGCTTCTGCAGTGCAGCCAAACGAATGGACGGACGCAGATAGTCGCTGAACACGAAGAATGTACTTACAAACGGTTTTACGCCGCCGTGCAGTGCCATACCATTACCAGCAGCCCCCATAGCATGCTCACGAACACCGAAGTAAATGTTTCGTCCTGCATAAGATTCAACAGCAAAGGTTTTTTCGCCATTAATATCGGTCATCGTTGAATGGGATAAGTCTGCGCTGCCGCCAAAAATTGAAGGCACCGTTTTAAGGTAATGATTGATCGCTTGACCGCTCGCTACACGTGTAGATACCGTTTTGGAAGCATCGAAAGTAAGAAGATCTGCAGCATCGATGACAACAGAACCTTCAATGACTTGCTCAAGTTCCGTACCAAGCGCCGGATGCTGTTGTTTATAAGCAGCCATTAGCTGATTCCACGCTGCTTCTTTTGCTTCGCCTTTTTGTTTCAACTGTGCAAAGTGAGCTTGAACTTCTGCTGGAACGGTAAATTCTTCCTCATGATCCCAACCGTAAACCGCTTTTGTCGCTATTGCCTCTTCTTTGCCTAGTGGATTGCCGTGCACTTTATTCGTTCCCGCTGCCTTGCTTCCATATCCGATAACCGTACGAACTTCGATAATGGTCGGCTGCTCTTCATTGCTCTTTGCTGCCTCGATCGCTTTTGTGATTTGTTCGATATCATTGCCATCTTCAACACGCAAGTAGTGCCAATTAGCAGATTCCGCTCTCTTCTGCATGTTTTCCCCGAAAGAAAGATTGAGGTCGCCGTCTAAGGAAATATCGTTGGAATCGTACAATACAACGAGTTTATCGAGCTTCATATGTCCAGCCATAGACATCGCCTCGTAAGAAATTCCTTCCATTAAGCAGCCGTCTCCGACAAGTGCATACGTGTAATGATCAACAACCGGGTATCCGTTTTGATTAAATTTTGATGCTAGGTGTGCTTCGGCCATTGCCATACCTACAGCCATCGCAAGCCCTTGTCCCAGTGGCCCTGTTGTTGCATCAACGCCATCTGTATGGCCATATTCAGGATGTCCAGGCGTTTTGCTGTTCAGCTTACGGAACTGCTTCAAGTCCTCGAGCGATACGTTATAGCCGGATAAATGCAGCAGGCTGTAAAGCAAAGCCGAGCCATGACCCGCCGATAAGACGAAACGGTCGCGGTTGAACCATTTTGAATGGCTCGGGTTGTGATTAAGATGGTTGCCCCAAAGTGAGTACGCCATAGGCGCAGCTCCCATTGGAAGCCCTGGATGTCCGGAATTTGCAGCGTTTATAGCATCGATAGACAGTGTACGGATTGTATCAATAGATAGTTGTTCAATTGTTTTTGTATTAAGCATATTGTTCTCCTTTTATGGTTTCGATTTCTTGTTCGGTCTTCTCATCGAACCACCAATGGAAGCCGTCTTGTGCGAGCAGCATATCAGACTCAATCGGCCCGTATGTGCCAGCTGCATAACGATGCAGCGGAACTAAGTTTTCTTCATAAGCTTCCAAAATGGGTTGAACCCATTTCCATGACAATTCGACTTCGTCCCAATGTGCGAAAAATGTAGAGTCGCCGTGCAAAGCATCGTGAATCAAATTCTCATAAGCTTCAGGCACATTGTCTCTCGTCGCATGGAAATCGATATTCATGGGCTTGAATTCGCCCTTGTGCTGAGGGTCTCTCGTATTTAATTGCAATCTAATGCTCTCGTCTGGACTGATCTCAAAAACAAGCAGATTAGGCATTTTGCTATCATCGTTTGTTGCAGCCTGCTTTATTGGTTCTTTGAACTCGATCACAATTCTTGTTGATTTGTCCTTCATTCTTTTGCCTGTACGGATATAGAAAGGAACGCCCCGCCAGAAGTAATCGTCAATTTGCAGTTTAGCCGCAATAAAGGTGTCATTCATGGAGTTTGCAGCAATGTTTGGTTCGGAGGTATATCCGACCACCGATTTCCCTTGAATCTCTCCTTCTCCATATTGTCCTCTTATCACTTGGGTGTTGACATCTGCTTTTTGCAGCAGTTCCAGTGATTCCATGACCAGCTTCTTTTTGAAACGAACATTTTCTGAAGTGCTGTTGTTCGGGAGGTGTATGGTCAACATCATGAGCAATTGAAGCATATGGTTCTGGAACATGTCTCTGATTGCACCAACATGATCATAATAGCCAGCTCTTTCTTCCACGCCTACAATTTCGTTTGCCGTAATTTGAACGTTGGCAATGTAGCGTTTGTCCCAAAGTGCTTGAAGGACTGGATTGCTTTGCTGCAGAACCTCAAGCTTCTGAACCATCGGCTTGCCAAGATAATGATCAATGCGGAAAACTTCTTCTTCCGCAAACGATTTGCTCAGGTTTTCATTCAATTCTCGAGCAGACTGCAAATCATGACCAAATGGCTTCTCGATTACAAGCCGCTTCCAGCCATTAGCGGAACCAAGCCCGCTTTCATGAATGTTAGCTGCAATCGGTTCAAAAAATTCAGGTCCAACCGACAAGTAAAACAAGCGATTGGGTGCAACGCGCAGCTCTTCTTCCCGTTTCTCAATAAGACGAAGAAGCTTATGGTAATCTTCTTTGCGGCCAACATCCAATACACTATAGCGGAAAGCACGCAAAAAATTTTGAATCAATTCGGGATCATTTGCTTCACGCCTGGAAAACATACGAAGAGATTGTTCGACATTGTCCTGAAAGGTTTTATCGGATAGCTCTCTTCTTCCGAGGCCGACCACGGAGAAGAACTCCGGCAGCTTTTGATCAATAAATAAATTATACAAAGCAGGGTAAATTTTTCTTTTTGCTAAATCCCCTGTCGCTCCAAACAAAACAAATGTGGTAGCCTCCATGTTCTTTCTCCTTCCAGCAGTGCTTTGTAGTTAGTACTGGTTTCTATTTCCTAATTCCACTATAATACGAATATGACCTATACAAGTAATTCATATTTTTCACAGGAGCTATAGATACTGTCTATGATCAATTATGAGCTATACAAAGTTTTTTACTGGACGGCGAAGAAGGGAAGCTTATCCCAAGCCGCAAAATCGTTGTATATCACCCAGCCGAGCGTTAGCCATGCCATCAAGCAGTTGGAAGACAGCTTAGGCATCATTTTGTTTTACCGGAATTCAAAGGGCGTTGCTCTGACGCAAGAGGGTGAAATCCTTTATTCCTATATTGAGAAATCTCAAATTCTGATCTCGCTAGCTGAAGAAAAGATGGCGGCTCTTAAAAATTTAGACAGCGGTGAGCTGCGGATCGGTGGAAGCGATTCGTTGTTCAAGCATTATTTGCTGCCTTATTTGGAAACCTATCACGAAAAATATCCCGGTATCAAGCTGCATCTGAATCATGGGACTACACCAGAAACCATCGCTTTTCTGAAGGAAGGCAAAATCGATTTGGGCGTCGTTCGTATGCCCATCGTCGATTCGCAGCTAGAGGTTATGAAGGGCATTCAACTGCAGGATTGTTTTGTAGCAGGAGCTCGATATGCTGAGCTTAAGGACAAGGTGCTTTCACTAGAAGTGCTGCTCCAATATCCAATTATCCTGTTCTCTCGAAACAGTCGTGTACGAATGGCGATTACCGAACTATTTCAAAATTATGGGCATCAAATCAAGCCAGAAATTGAGGTAGGAAGCGTTGATCTGCTCATCGAATTCGCGCGGAAAGGCCTCGGCATTTCTTATGTGACTAAAGAATTTATTGCCAAAGAATTGGAAGAAGGTTCTCTCTTTGAAATTCAATTGGATATTCRGATGCCTCCTTCCCAAGTAGGCTTTATGATCATGCACAATATGCCATTATCCAATGCGGCAAGCAAGTTTCTGGAGCTAGTGAAATAGCAGCTTATGGAAAAAAAGGTCAAGTACGGTGAGTACACACCATGCTTGACCTTTTCCATTTCACAACCAAATTATAAAGCTGCAAAACGTTTCTCTGTTTTGGCTAAAATCGAAGTTCTTGCTTCAAGTGGTCGATTATCCATCCCTGCATAATTAAACCATTTCAGCTTATGAAAACCCATTTTTCTGAAGGTTCCACGGAATATTATTTTGGTGATGGGATTTCCAAATATCCATCTATAGATAAACCCTGGAGTAGCCATCACCGTTAATAACGATACACCCTTAAGCTTATTTAACTTGTTGACAAAGGGTCTGCTCGGTTTCGGTTCTTCATAGATGATTCCTTTGGAAAATACTTTATCTAAAAAGCCTTTCGTCATCGCAGGCATTGATTCCCACCATATGGGGAAAATAAATATAATGTGATCCGACTCGAACATTCTTTGTTGATAATCGTTGACAAGGGGATCTAACGTTTTCTTTTGTCTCCACGCAGCAAGCTCTTTCGCAGACATCACTGGATTAAATTCATCTGCATGCAAGTCAATGAGATCGATTTGGTGTCCACCGGTATGAAGACCTTTAGTTACAGAACCGAGCAACGCGGCTGAAAAGCTTCGTTGATGAGGAATATTCTCGGACGCCGTAGCTGTGTAGGGATGATCAAATATAATAAGCACCTTCATATTGTTCACTCCATTATTTGAAATTAATGAACCATTTATTCCTAAGCTATATTCATAACCTAATTAACGTTATAGATGCTGCTCCTCTTGTTATCCTTTAATGATAGCCTCTTTATTTTTGGCAAAAAACATCTGCTCCCACAGTCCTTCTTGCTCATACACCTCTTGCTTTCCATTCTCTCTAACAGTCAAAGTAACCGTCCCAATACAACGAACATACGTAGGATTCATTCTCAATAGTTTTACAGCGATCCGCTGAGGGAAGGAAAGCTTCATGCCACTCAATAAAGAATCTGCCACGATATCACCTTTTCGATGATACTCAATTTGATAAGTTTTGTTTTTTCCAGAGGTTTGATTAAATTTCAGCTTGTTATCCATGAATTTTTTAGTAAAAGGATGATTTATCGTTTCCTGCCGTTCTATCATCATAAACTCTTCACGATCTTCCAAAATCACGCCGTTTTTTGCAATCATTATAATTGGCTGCCGTGTATATTTATATTTCTTGTCGGAAATGATATCGCAAGATATTACCGAGCTTCTATCAATTTTCACATCACATTTTTGTTTGGATGCACGAATGGCGCTGCCCTTCTCTTCGGATATCTTTTTTGAAATATGTCTTCCATCCGGCAAAGTTAAATCAAACCTTATCGTTGGGCATGCATCACCTTTAACATCGAACTCATTTTTCGTATAAAATACGACGACAATTTTGGTGCCATCTGTATACTCAGCGTCAAAATACCACCACTCGTAGCTCCCCGCCTGACCATCTGTCCTCATCCCGTCTTCCCATACAGCTGGTTCTTTAGTGATACCTATTCTTTTGTAATCTTCTATTTTATGGGCTAAAGTCACACTTTTGTTCATTCAAAAGATCTCCTCCATATATAAGTGACACACTTGTATACCTTATTGGGTTCGATTATACTTGGATGTATCTTAGCAGGTCAATAAGTGTGACACAGGTTACACATTACATAAAATATTTCTGAATATTTTAATTCAAAATCAATTATTCGCCCTTCTTAATGATCAATTCGTTGTTTATTTGGAGGCTATGGCTCATATCGTAGGCAATAAGCATGCAAACCTGAGTGAAATAGAAAAAGAGTATATGCGTACCATGCTCGCTGCCGGATTATGGAGCATATTGAAAAAATGGATGATTCGGGGTTGTATTGAATCTCCTGAAGAAATGGCTAGAATGACACTAATATTTTTCGATGTTTAGTTAAATCAATCGATCCTATATCGAAAATACATAAAACCGCTGTTCTGAAGAAATTTTCTTCATTCCAGCGGTTTTATATCGTTAACTTATATCTTCTAAAAAATTTTTAGCTTTTAGGGTACCGATTATTGCTTTATTCCAACTTTATTTTTGGAATTTAGAATTTAATAATTATATTCGTAGTTACTTATTTCCAAGCAAAGTCTATTTCCCGTGCCTTTTTTTATTCCGATTATAACTACGCAAACAATAAAAGCCAAAATCATAATAACATCATAGAGAATGTATAATATATTACCCGCCATAGAGTCACATCCCTTATTACTAGTGCTTCTATATCGTATCATGAAAAATAGCAGATTCATATTATCAACAATGATAACCGCACAAAACGGAACAGCTTTATAAAGAATCAGGTGGTTTCTAATTCATAGTATTAATGTCGATATCTTAAGACTAGCTTGATTCGAATGGAAGTGATTCTGCATGAAGAGACGGTTTCTTTTGTAACAAGCGTTTCGCAAAAAGAGTAAAAAGAATCAAGGAAATCGCGACGGACAAAGCACTGACGATGAACAACACCTTATAGCTTGCATACTGAGAGACAGAGCCTAACATGATTGCACCTAACCCAATACCAAGGTCATTAGCAGTCGAGATTGAGGCGTTTGCAACTCCTATACGATTTGGGTGGGCCAACCGGATCGTAGCCGCTTGAAGAGCTGGCTGCGCCGAACCGAAGCCAATACCATATAATATCGCCGATAGTAGTACACCCATCAATCCGCTCGAGAGGCTCAATACAATCAATGCACCAATCGTAATTACAAGTGCCGGTACAATGACAAAAATTTCTCCGTATCGATCAGATAGTTTTCCCGAAATGGGACGGCTTAGGGCAAGCGTTGCAGCAAATGCTAGAAAAAACGCGCCGGAATTAACCTGAATCGACTCAGCGAATAGCGGAACAAAGGTTGTAATGCCGCCATAAGCAATAAAGAGAAAAAATACCGAGGCCGCAACGGGCAAAACCGATTTTTCGAATAATTCAATTTTTCTTGAGCCAGCTTTTGRCTGGAAAGGCATTTTTGCACCTAACATGAGGAACAGTGCCCCAGCAGCGAGAACCACGGCAATTAAAAACAATTCGCTGTATGATCGATTTTGAGCAACCCAGATGCCGAACATCGGGCCGATCGCCATAGCCAGTGTCATGGACGTGCTAAACCACCCCATTCCCTCACCGCGGCGGGTGGACGGAATCATATCTGTAATCGCCGTCATCGTAGCAGTAGTAGATACCGCCCAGCTCATGCCATGCAATATTCTGAGCCCCAGCAAAACAGCAATTCCCCCGACCCAGTTATACAAATACATTGCTAGAATGAAGAGAATCAGTCCCCAAATGATAAACGGACGCCTGCCGAACCGGTCTAGCAGCCCRCCAACAAGCGGCCGTAAAATAACAGCAGACAACATAAAAGCACCCATCGCCAGACCGACCTGCGATTCATTGCCTCCCAGTTGTTTGATGAACAGCGGAAGTGTCGGATACAGCATATAAAATGCGTTAAATAAGAACAGGTTACCTATAGTCATGAGAATAAACGACTTCGTCCATAGGCGTTCGATATTTCATTCCTCCTCAGGTGCAAAAATGTTTTGATTTTTACTGATGAACAATAATCAGGAAATACAGATGATATAAAGAAGCTTAAACCTTGGAGTGAACTCCAAGTCAATACATAAATTCAACTTGTTTCGGAATAAAATTAATGGCCAATTTCAATGACATAATAATAATAATTGATTCATTAATGAACACTTGTCTATAATTATAAACAGATGCAAAACATCTGCAATTGTCAACTGAATGCGATTTGTTAATTAATGAACAACTTCTGTATATTTGTTAATTATTTACGAAAGCCTGGTGACCTGATATTGGCTAAAGTGGATCGAAGAATACAAAAAACGCAGGAAGCGTTAAAAAAAGCGGTTATAGATCTGATGTCAGAAAAAAATTTTGATGATATTACAATTCAGGATCTTTCCGACAGGGCGAATGTGAGCCGCGGGACCATCTATCTTCATTATTTAGATAAATATGATCTGCTGGATAAACTCATTGAAGAACATATTGACGTGCTAAGGGTAACGTGCAGAGCGGCTGCGGAATTGGATTTTACCGAATCGACTCTAATCTGGACTGAATATTTTGAACGTCATTATTCATTTTTTTCCATGATGTTGGCGAGTAAAGGCGCTCCTTACTTTCACGGTCGATTTCTTGCATTTCTTTTCGAAGAATTTAAGAATGAGATCGATGTAACGAAAGGAAAAAATGAGGGGTTAAATGAAGATCTTCTC
>NZ_JBFRDK010000217.1:0-8906 GCF_052113545.1 Paenibacillus sp. TAF43_2 | reverse complement strand
GTGTTGGAATCACAGCAAACGCGTGGATGCATAACCAAATCGGCATACGAGCGGCTTATTCAAATATGTGCGGATGCTCAACCTCTAGAAGCATGCGGCATTATGGCAAGCAGCCAATCCTTGCATGCCATTACCTCTGATCAAAATGAAGCCATTATAGATATCGTTATCCCCATAACTAATAATCATAACGATCCCATGCATTCGTTCTCGTTTGACCCGACCGAGTGGACCGCAGCTTATTATGACATGCAAAAAAACCGACAAACGCTTGTCGGCTTATTTCATTCGCATCCGCGTACAAAGGCTATTCCGTCTTCTAGCGACACTGACGGTTTCCTGCCCGCTTCGGAGCTTTCCTATTGGATTGTTTCACTCGAGAACTTGAAATCGCCTGACGTTAAGCCCTATCGCCGCTCAGAAGGTTCATTTATTCCACTGCAGCTAGTGCTTGCTTAAGTAGGCATACAGATCGCCGAGCGTCGTAATATTTCGTTCCAAAATGCGCGTCAAATAGTTCCGCCACAGCTTTGCTGTCATGATTGAATCCTGCAAAGCATGATGCCGCTCTGTAATTGGAATACAGCAGCTCTCAAGCAAATCATCGAGACTGTATCCTTCCAGATTGGGCTCGAGCCATTTGGCAACCATCATCATGTCCAGCACTCTGTGGTTCAAATTAATCTTTGACGTCCTCCACAATGCCGCGTTCAGAAATTGCTTATCGTGGCCGGAAGCATGAGCGATAAGCAGCCTTCTGCCGACAAACTCCATAAAATCATGAAGCACCTGCATCAAATCAGGCGCATCCTGTACCATTTCATTCGTAATGCCGGTCAGTTCGACTATCGCTTTCGGAATTCTTCGTTTAGGATTCACGAGACTATAAAAGGTTTCACTTTCAACAAGCTCGCCATCTCGAAACAATACAGCGCCAAATGAAATAATTTCATCCCCATTATTCGGATAAAAGCCTGTAGTCTCTAGATCAAAAACAATGACCTCCAGCTCTCGAAGGGGCATATCGAACATCGACTGCTTGCGCTGCTCTTTATTGACATTCCGAATAAACGCCATTTGCTGCGCATTTTGCGAGCCTAGCATAGAAGCGATGGCAGGCGTAAATCCTCCCATTTTGTATAGGTTCCACATGCGACCGACGCCTTTTTGTTCCTTCATTTCTCCACCGCCTTACGTAAACCTGCCCATTGTTTGCTTAAAAACCGTTCGTTGCAGCCTCTTGCCAAGACGCAGTCCGCTCTTAAGCTCATCCGTCATTTCCTTCGTAAGCTTATGGCTCGACAGCTTTCCATTGTTGGCATATAAGCCATCAGCATTTTTCTCAGTCGTCATTAGACGGAGCCGGAGAAAAATCCGAAAAGCTTGATCATAAATAGCCCCGTCAGCTGATGACATCTTCCCTGCCTTTACAAGCATTCTAATTCTTTCAAGCGTAGAGGTTTCACGGATGCCTTCTTGTATGGATAATAGCCGAATCGAATTAACCATAGGAATATAGGCGCCATATTTAATATCCAAGCTGCCCGCTTCCTCGCCATACTGCTCCTTCAGCAATTGGCCAAAAAAGCCTAGCAGCACCTTATGCCGTAGCGTATTATCCAGCATCCGCTGCAGGATGATCTGGTGGTTAAGCATATCAATAAAAAACAATTCTTTAAGCTGTTCAACGAGCTTATAATCACCATAAATACAGCGGCCATCAGCGATAATAAGCAAATAACGCACTGCCTCCCAAGCAGGCTCCTCAAACCAAGCACCCAGTTTAACGCTCCACTCCGAAATGGACAAACACCAATCCGAGTTGCTGCTTAGCACATTGCCCTCACAAGGCGGGTAACCTACACTTTGGAGATTGTTTACAATGAGCGCACTTAAATTCAAAAAATAGTTCTTAACTTCTGTTGAATCAGCCACTGGATCTTGATAGACAACTCCGCTGTCTTGATCGCTTGACAAAGTTTGCTCTTGCCGACCGCCGCTGCCGAACAATACATATGCGTAAGGCACGGGGGGAGAACCATTCCCCCTCCGTGCCATTTCCGCTTCTGCGAGGATAATCGAGCGCTGAATCACCGCGTCGTGCACCTCATTTAATTGTTCATTAAATTGTTCGACTGGACGCGTTGGGAGAAGAGCCTCCATATGCTCGTGAACCTGATCCCGCAAGTTTCGCAGCCTATCCACATGATCAGCTGAACCAATCTGCTTAAGCAGCTGCAATCGCACCGGATCACTCATGCGACGCTCTCTCCTTTCGGTCAGTCCATCGCGTATCTTCTATTAGCCTTGAATGTTTTGACCAGCTTTTTTCATTTGCTCAGGATAACCATAAGCTCCATGCTCACTCAGGTCAAGACCGATAATTTCTTGCTCTTCTGTTACGCGGAAGCCCATCACAAGCTTCATAATACCTAGAATAAGGAATGATGCAGCGAGTACGAATGCGCCAACGACTACTACCGATTCGAATTGAACCCAAAGTTGCTTCCAGCTGCCTGTGTCGATCAAGCCGCCTGTACCTACGCCTACTTTATCAGCAAGTTCTTGTGTTGCAAAGATACCGTTGGCAAGCGTACCCCACACACCAGCCGCGCCGTGTACAGATAATGCATAGATAGGATCATCTACTTTAACTTTCTCGAAAAATTTCACACTGTAGAACACGAGCACACCAGCTACTAAACCGATGACGACTGCCGCCCAAGGAGCGACGTAAGCACAAGAAGCTGTAATTGCAACTAGACCTGCTAGCGTACCATTCAGCATAGCCGTAATGTCAGCTTTGCCTGTTACTGCCCAAGAGATAAGAAGTGCTGCCACGCCGCCTGCGCCTGCTCCAAGCATCGTGTTGAATGCTACATATCCAAAAAATCCATCGCCAATCGCTACCGTGCTGCCTGCGTTGAACCCAAACCAGCCCACCCATAGAAGCAATACAGAAAGTGCTGTGAATACTTGGTTATGTCCCAAAATCTCATTCGCAGAGCCGTCTTTGTTAAATTTACCAATACGAGGTTTAAGTAATACAGTCGCTGCAAATGCTGCAAGCGCACCCGTTAAGTGAACAACTGTGGAGCCTGCAAAATCTTGCGCTCCATCTTCAGCGAGCCAACCGCCGCCCCAGATCCAGTGAGCTACTACAGGATAGATTATCGCAATAAAGAATACAGTAAATACGATATAAGCTGAAAGTTTAGCTCTTTCTGCAAAACCGCCCCATGCTATGGAAAGCGAAACCGCTGCAAATGCTAATTGGAACAAGAAGAATACAGTACTTGGATAGCTCTCGCCTTCACCAGCTGCTAGGGATGGATCGAAGAAGAAATTGCCCCAGCCGATCAATGCGTTAATTCCGCTATCCCCGCCAAATGCGATGCCATAGCCGAAAGCCCAATAAATAAGTGCTGCCAAACCCGTTGTGAAAATCGTTTTGCCAGCAACGTGACCAGCATTTTTCATCCGTGTTGAGCCTGTTTCAAGAAGAATAAAACCGCCTTGCATGAGAAGAACAAGAATGAATGAGAGCATAACCCATAGAGAGTTGAGACCCATGTTCAACGTTGCTGCGGAAGGATCCTCTGCAAACGCCATTACCGGGAACAATAAGGTGAAGATTCCTAAAGCTAACATCGTTTTCTTAATCACTACGACCACTCCCTAAATGTTATATTTCCTTACACGTTAAGAAAGACTTAATGTCATTATAGTCAGTAGTGCTCAATTTGACAATACGTTTTAACTATTTTTATAAAAAAAATCAAACGTTCGGCATATAATCTAACACGAACGTTAAGAAATGAGGCAAATCAACGCCAAAATCGTCAGCTGAAACTCCTTATTCTTCGCATTTTCACTCTATATAGGTATTGGTTCCTACTTTTTCTAGTTAAAAACGCAAATCACTATGACTCACACCCGTCTCATGTCACCTAAATTACGTTATATAGAAGAAACACATGAAAACGCCCTGTCGAAATTGAAAATTGACACTAAAATTGTATAGTCATGTAACACGTTTGACTGTATGGTTACTTTCCTATTATCATTAGAGGAACAATAGTTATACGTTTTCCCATAAGATGGTGATTGTGAAATTCACCTCAATAGGTAATGATGTTCTTTTAGACATGACGAGCTAAAACAACAAACCTGTTCTTTGTCGACACATCATCTCAGAATGAGATGAAACATAAGCTTAGTACGCAAGCGGGATCTAGTTTACTTATATTTTGAACGAATGGAGGATTTGAAAATGTATCGTATCGGAGAACTATCCAAGCTTGCGCAAATCAGTGCACGAACCATTGATTATTACACTTCAATCGGTCTAATAGAGCCTGCAGAGCGTTCCGCCAAAAACTATCGCCTCTATTCTGATGAAACTTTGCAGCGTCTGGAACGTATTGAACAGATGAAAAAAGATAAATATACATTAGATGAGATTAAGGCCACAATTGAAAGCTGGAGCAAGATTACACCTGAGGAGCAGGTCTCACGTAAGCTTACGGACTTGCAGTACCATCTAAGCCAGCTCGAGCGTGAAGTGAAGGAGTTAGAGCCTGTTATTAAGAAGCTCAAGCCTCGTCAAGCCAATCACCTCTACACGCGTCTTATGCCGCAAACCGCAGCTTGCATAGAGGCACTTATGCTTCTCATTAACAAAAGCTCCCTCATGTAGCTATACATTTCATCAAAAATTGGAGGAATGACTCAATGGCGTTTATCTATGTTTTAATTGTACTTGCATTTATACTAACAATTTGGGCTCAATTCCGAGTCAAAGGAACGTTTAAAAAATGGACGCAAGTTCAAGCGAACAGTGGTTTGACCGGTTACCAGGCAGCACGAAGAATGCTTGATTCTAACGGACTTCATGATGTACCGATCGAGCCAGTACGCGGTACACTGACCGATCATTACGATCCGATTCACCGAGTTGTACGTTTGTCGGAGCCTGTGTATTATGAAAATTCAATTTCAGCGATTTCAGTCGCTTGTCACGAAGTCGGCCATGCCATACAGCATGCGGAGCATTACCCAATGCTCGTGCTCAGACATCGTATATTCCCAGTCGTGAACTTTGCATCCGGCGTAGCACCATTTTTATTTATTGCCGGTATTCTATTCTCAGCACTCAACCTAATTGGGCTTGGCATCATATTTTTCTCAGTAGCAGTTGCCTTTCAGGTCATAACACTTCCGGTTGAATTTAATGCGAGCAACCGAGCTAGAGACATTATGGTTGCTGAAGGGTTCATAACGAATGATGAGGAACGCGGGGTCGCAAAGGTGCTTAACGCAGCGGCTTTAACGTATGTAGCAGCGGCTCTCTTGTCCTTGCTGGAGCTTGTCAGATATATCTTAATCTTCGTAGGCGGCAGCCGTCAGGAATAAGCTTACGTGTCTTATAGCTAAACAAAAGAGGAGCAGCTCCCCTTCGGTCTTCATCGACCGACAGGAACTGCTCCTCTTTTATTGTTCTTTTATCTATTTTATCGTGTTCTGGAAATAACGAAGCAGAAAACCGTGAAACACTTTCGCAACTAAARGCAATTTCTCATTTGAACGCTGGATAAGTCCGATTGTACGAGTCACCTGAGGTTCGATTACCCTTACTTTAGTCGGCTGCAATGGCCCTGTATAGTGAAGCGCCATCTCTGGAAGAAGGCTTACGCCCATCCCAGCGGCTACCAAACCGCGAATCGTATCCGTCTCTTCCCCTTCAAAACCGATTTTCGGCGTAAAGCCTGCCTCTTGGCAAGCTCCCCAAACGATCGGTCTAAGCGAATACCCTTCGCTAAACAACACAAACGTCTCATGCTCCAGCTCTTTCAGTGCAATCGATGCTTTGTCCGATAAACGATGCCCCGGCGGCAATATCGCATAAAGCTCCTCTGTCAGCAATACTTCGCCGCAAACGAATTCATGTTCATCAGGGAAAGGTGATATAAACGCCAAGTCAATCTCGCCTTTCACCATGTCGCRAATAAGCGACGGGTACATCCCCTGCTTAAATTTAAATTTCACATTCGGATGGAGCTTGCGGAAAGCTGCCACAACCTGTGGAATTAATGAGATCCCAAGACTATGCGGGAAGCCCAGTCTAATTTCACCCTTCTCGGGGTCCAAAAATTCATGTATTTCAATGACAGCACGTTCCAGATCAGCCAATATCACTTCAGCCCGCTTTAGGAAAAGCTGACCGACTGGTGTGAGCTGCAAATTTCTACCTTTTTGAACGAACAGTTTTACGCCAAGCTCTTCTTCAAGCTGATGAATCTGCCGGCTTACTGCAGATTGCGCCACATGCAGCTCTTCCGCCGCTTGCGTTACATGCTCTTTTTTCGCTACTTTTACAAAATAATGAAGCTGACGAAGTTCCATACCGGTTCAATTCTCTCCCGTACTTACATAGTTTTTATGAGTATCGCTGTTTCTTTTGAGTCTTTATTCGGTCAAAGAAATGGTAGAGCAAGAAGCCTGCAAGAGCGCCGCCAACATGTGCCCATAAATCCACTTTGGCTACTACAATCGAATAAATAACCCCAAATATTAATATCGTATACACCGTTTTACGAGAGCTCTCGTCAAGCTGAGCCTTGCGGAACAACGATATGAACAGAAAGGCGCCATACACGCCATAAATCGCCCCAGAGGCTCCTACACCCACATGACCATAAAGATCGTC
This sequence comes from Paenibacillus sp. TAF43_2, assembly GCF_052113545.1. Taxonomy (NCBI): domain Bacteria; kingdom Bacillati; phylum Bacillota; class Bacilli; order Caryophanales; family Paenibacillaceae; genus Paenibacillus; species Paenibacillus sp. TAF43_2. Next base: position 2,197 of record NZ_JBFRDK010000217.1, on the reverse strand, counting down.
TTGCAGCACATTTACGAAAGCGCTCATCGCATTTCCCGCAATCCCGCAAAGTAAATAAAATATAATATATCTCGTTTGTTTAAGCAGATACTCTAGCGGCGGTGCAAACACGAGCAAAGCAAACATATTGTAGAGCAAATGCTCAAATCCCGCATGCATGAACATGCTTGTTATATAACGCCACGGCTGTTCTAATCCAAATGGATCATTCACAGGGTCAGTAGCAAACGCGCCATACTGATATGCATGCAAGGAATCATTAGGATCGCCATTCCATAATACGACAATAAAATAAATAATATTCAATAAAATTAATATTGATGTTACGGGATACATCTTTAAGTAAGAGCGAAAGCTCTCATATCGCAAGAAGATCACGAGTACATCCCCTTTCTCAATCCAACAATTGGACAAGGTTGTTTCATAACGATTATAATAAATCTGGTATTGACCATATCTATTAGAGGAGGAAATTTACAAATGACACAAGAACGCAATGGAGCTGCCACATTCAAAGGCAACCCGATCACATTAGTAGGACCAGAACTTAAAGCAGGGGACAAAGCCCCAGACTTCAATCTTAACAAATCACTTGTTGAAAATGTTTCCCTCAAGGACTACTCCGGTAAGATCAAACTAATCAGCGTTGTGCCTTCAATCGACACTGGCGTTTGCGATGCACAAACTCGTCGCTTTAACGAAGCTGCTGGCGAACTAGGCGACAATGTTGTTGTCCTAACGGTCAGCGTTGATCTGCCGTTCGCACAAGCACGCTGGTGCGGTGCTGCAGGTATCGACAAAGTTGTATTGCTGTCCGACTACAAAGCGCATAGCTTTGGCGAATCATACGGCGTATATATTAAAGAACTTGGTTTGGATCAACGTTCGATCTTCGTTATCGATGCTAATGATACGATCCAATATGTTGAATATTTGCCTGAAATGACAGAGCACCCGAATTACGAGCAAGCAATCAACGCTGTAAAAGCACTCGTGTAATTTCAAAACAAAGAAAATTTTCAGCACTATTGCAAACAAAGCGAGTGAAGGCTACCCTTCCTCGCTTTGTTTATGAATTAATTATTTACTTTAAATGCAGCCAGCTTCTTATCAAGCGTACGATATAAATCCATAATGACTCTGTAATTAGAACCAAGATCCCCTAGTGAGCCGCGGGATGCTGAATAAATATCGACAGCTGATTGGAGCGGATTTACGCTAATAACGGAAACGGTGATGTCCATCGTTCTTCCAAATGCTGTGCGCTTCTCCAGCACAATCTCCCCTACGGATTGCACCTCATGAAGCACCTTATATCCTTGCATTTTCTTAAGAGTCGATATCACTTCTTCCCAAGCCTTATCTTTCGACAGCTTGTAGAAATGAGATTTGAGCATTGGATCCTTAGCCCTGTCGCCCGTCTGTTCATGACTGCGCAGCAGCCCGATCAAGGTCCGCTTCAACAACAACGATCTCCCCCTCCGGCATCTATGTACATTACTCTATATGATACCATGATTTGTCCCATGAAAAAAGAGCTATCACTGGATTTAACCAGCAAATGCTCTTTATTTGAAAATGAGAACCCGCCTATGCCGTCCGACTCACATGTTTCTGAACCCGCTTACGCAGGTGGGTGACCGCAGAACCGCTTTTGAGATCCCCTTTCGGGGGCATGTCAGCTGCGTCTCGATGTTGGTCTCCCGTGAAACAGCCATTGGTTCAAAACAGCGTAAAGCCGTAACGAGCATCGCAGGAGGTATTGCTTATTATAGACTGAACAAAAGAAAAAGTAAACTTTGATGGGCTGTTATTTACTGGAGCCGCTCGAATCTTCTTTAACCAAATCGATACGGTCTAGCTCAGCAGCCTTCTCTGCTTCTTCTTCCTCTGCCAAACGCGCTTTCTCCGCTTGGTCCTGCAGCTTCTGGTAAATCAAGTTGAAGTTCCAGAACGCCAGGTAAGCGATGATGCTGCCCATAAAGAAAGGAATAAGAAAAGTGAATCTAGTACTGAAATACATAACCGCACCGCTCATAATCGCTGTAGAAAGCGAACGGAAAGGTTTGCCGATCGTAATGAGAACAGCGTTTTTCAGTAATTGAAACGTTTTCATATGATAGTGGACAAGCATAGAGAAAAAATTAAATAGCGATACGATTAACAGCAGCAAAAATGCAATGAAAATGTATGAAAG
>NZ_JBFRDK010000216.1:0-16102 GCF_052113545.1 Paenibacillus sp. TAF43_2 | reverse complement strand
GTGCAGTGCTGGATAAAGAAACGGCAGATGCGTGGGCAAAAAGAGAAGGCAAATCCTACTATCCAGTCAACGAGAAATTCAGTTCCATCGCCAATATGAGCATTATTAGGCCAACAATAAAAACAAGCGAGGGCTATTTCAATGATATAAAAAAAACAGGTGCCAATACGGCTGAGAGCCAGCATCAGATTCCTGGAACAGCAGGCCGAGATACACTGAGTATTCTTTTTTATACTAAAGAGGGCGTAGAGTACCTTAATGCGGCTGCAACCGTGTATATGAGCGAGGATGGAGTGAAGCCGCTGTATAAAGGGAAATCGTCGATAACTACGATTCAAGCTGATGGTTATGCTAGATGGTTCAGCGTTCCCAAAACAGCTGCTGGCAAGAAAATGGTAGTCGAGATGCCAGCTAAAGGTGGTTTTATGGTATACGATGAAGCGGGAGCATTGGTGAATAATACGGTCATTAGCGGTAAAAATGAAGCCGTATTGCCTGCGAACGGATATATCGTATTTGCTGGAAATGCGGGATCTGCTTTCGGTATTACGCTAGTGAAATAGCGAGTAGATAAGTATAAACTAGACTCATATACAGATTTAGCTAGCTATTATAGTTGTTTTTGTACAGCCTTCAACGGCTTCCAAATGATTGCAGGTACCATCACCAATAAGGCGCAKGGAGCAGAGCTCTTATGCGTCTTTTTTTTGCGTATTGTTCATTCGGCTGTGTTACCCTGGTTCGTTCTCCATATTTACAAAATAAGGATCATATATTATAATCCTTTCATAGACTGACGGTCGGTCTAGAGAACGGAGGAGTTTTCATGAGAACGCTCAAAGAGCCGGAAGAACGGAAAAATGAAATATTGGATACAGCGGAAGCTTTATTCCATACCAAGGGTTACGACAAGACGACGATCAACGATATTTTGAAAGAAATCGGAATTGCAAAAGGAACCTTCTACTATTACTTCAAATCGAAAGAAGAAGTGATGGATGCAATCGTCGTCAGAATTGTGGATAGCGGGGTGCTGGCAGCCAAAGAAATCTCCGCAAATGCTAGTCTTACCGTTCACGAAAAGTTTCTGTACATCATGCTCGCGCAAAAGCCGGCCTCAAACAGCTCAAAAAGCCAGCTTATTGAAACGTTGCATGACGTCAATAACGCCCAAATGCATCAAAAAAGCTTGTCAGAGACGGTGCGCAAGCTGACTCCTGTTTTGCAGGAGGTTACAGAGCAAGGAATAAGAGAAAAGCTGTTTGCCACGCCATATCCGAAGGAAGCAATAGAGCTACTGCTTGTGTCTGCTGTAACCCTATTTGATGAGGGCATATTCAACTGGCAGCCGCAGGAGATATCTCAAAAAATTCAAGGCTTCATTTATGCCATGGAAACGCTGCTTGGAGCAGAGAAAGGCAGCTTCGCTTACGTGGCAAGGCTGTTTGAGGAAGCAGACCCGGCAGACGGTAAGCCGAATGGCGAATAATGCTTTTCGAAAATTCATCATTCTATGGTTCGGGGAACTAGTCTCCAGTATCGGCAGCGGCTTAACCGCGTTCGGCTTAGGGGTTTACGTCTTCCGGACGACCCATTCCGCCACGGCGGTGTCACTCGTGACGCTTTGCACCTTTTTGCCGATGATCCTGATAAGTCCTATTGGCGGTGTATTGGCGGACCGATTTGATCGACGGCTGATGATGCTGCTCGGTGACGGCGGCTCGGCACTGGGGCTTATTTACATTCTAATCGTCATGTTCTCAGGCGAGGCACAGCTTTGGCAGCTCTGTGTGGGGGTGACGATCAGCTCTATATTCGCATCGTTGACCGACCCGGCTTATAAAGCGACGATTACTGATTTGCTGCCCGAAGAACAGTTTGCGAAAGCGAGCGGACTGGTGCAGCTTGCCGGCTCCTCTAAGTATTTATTTTCCCCGATCCTCGCGGGCATGCTGCTTGCTGTGGTGGATATCGAGGCACTTCTGATTATCGATATTAGCACGGTATTTATCACGATTATTACGATTTCCGCCGTTCGCCGATGCTTAGTTGCTAAGCCAGTCAGCAAGAAGCAGTTCAGCTTAGCAAAGGATTTGAAAGAGGGATGGCGTATCCTTGTCTCTCGAAAAGGGGTTTTTACTCTCACGCTGCTGCTGACCGTGGTCACCTTTTATATGGGCATTTTGCAAACCTTATTTACGCCTATGGTGCTTCCGCTATCAAATGCCAAGACATTAGGGATCGTCCAATCGGTCAGTGCGACAGGGCTGCTGCTTGGCAGCTTGTTTATTGGTATCTTCAGTGTTAATCAACAGTATGCACGAGTGCTGTCAGCCGGACTTTTTACAGCTGGTATTTTCTTCTCGCTTATTGGAGTATCATCGAATATTTACGTAATAGCAGCCGCGGGCTTTCTGTTTTTTGCGACCTTGCCCTTCATTAATACAAGCGCGGATGTATTGATTCGAACGCACATACCAAACGAAGCGCAAGGCAGAGCTTGGGGAATGATCGGAGTGATCTCCCAATTCGGCTATGTCGCTGCGTATGCATCGGCGGGTCTTTTATCCGACCATATATTTAATCCTCTAATGGATGAAGGAGGGCTTCTAGCCTCCACGGTTGGAAAATGGATTGGCAGCGGCCAAGGACGCGGAATTGGCTTGTTATTTATTATTTCTGGCATTTTGGTCGTCGTTTTAGCACTTATTATGGCTAGGATGAAGTCGATTCGGGCGCTGGAGACAAAGTAAGGAAAGGAGGGGCTGACATGCTAGCGAAAATATTAAAAAAAGATTTTAAACGAAATAAGACGATTACGGTGGTCCTGTTTGTATTCATTATGCTGTCTGTGCTGCTTGCTTCCAGCGGGACAACGATGATGACGCAGCTATTTCACTCCATCAACCATTTGTTTACTGTATCTAGTGCGCCGCACTACGTGCAGATGCACGCCGGACCCGTGGATAGAGCTGCCATTCAGAGCTTTGCCGCAGAGAACTCTCTTGTCAAGAGTGAACAAATCTCTGAAATGCTGGTGATCGACAATGCTAATCTCTTCTTTGGCAACAATCAGGAAGCCGATAGCAGCAGCGTTATGGATAACGGCTTTGTCGTGCAGAACAAAAGCTTTGATTATTTACTTACGTTGGATAATAAGCAGATTGAGGTTTTGGACGGGGAGATTGCGGTTCCTATTTATTATAGGCAGCAGCATCATTTGAACCTGGGCGATACGATTCGAGTTTCGGCTGGATCATCAGACATGACGTTCACCATTACAGACTTTGTGCGGGATGTTCAAATGAATCCTTCGATTATCAGCTCCAAGCGATTCGTTGTAAGCGCAGCGGATCATGAAACGTTGAAGAGCATGACCGGAGAAATCGAGTATATGATTGCATTTCAGCTTAAGGATCTAAGCAAGCTCAATGAATTCAAGACAGCATACCAGTCAGCCGGACTACCGGCTAAAGGCCCTGCCATTGACTATTCCTTGTTCCAGATGCTTCATGCATTAACGGACGGGGTGGTCGCCGTCATCATTTTTCTGGTCAGCAGCTTATTAATTCTTATTGCGGTGCTGTGTCTGCGGTTCACCATACTGACCACGCTGGAAGAGGATTATAAAGAGATTGGCGTTATGAAAGCCTTCGGCATCCGTCAACAGCATATTCGCAACATTTATCTGACCAAATATATTGTTCTGGCGGGGGGCGCCAGTCTTTTCGGATATGTGGTTTCCCTTTGCATTCGTCCGCTATTTCTATCCAATATGTCGTTGTATATCGGGATTGCTCCGCAAAGCATACTGCAAAGCTTGATTCCTATTTTGGTAGCTGGATTGGTGTTTGCTTTCGTTCTGCTCTTCTGCATCCTTGTGCTGAGACGATTTCATAAAATCTCGGCGGTTGAAGCGCTGCGAGCCGGTGCGATGGGCGAGCTTAAGGTGAATACGAAGCGGTTGCCGCTTTATAAAAGCAGAATTCCTAGTGTTAACGTATTTTTGGCGCTGAAAGATGTCGTCGGACGGTTTAAAATGTATTTTTTATTGTTTATTATTTTTGTCATTTGCTTCTTCATCATCATTGTTCCTGTCAATTTCCTGCATACGATGCAGTCACCTAGCTTCGTTGCGTATATGGGGGTCGGACAAAGCGATATGCGAATGGATTTGCAGCAATCCGATCACATGCAGGATAGATTTGACGAAGTTCAGCATTACCTTGCTCAAGATACGGATATAGTGAAATTTTCTCCGCTCGTGACGAGTAAATACAGCGTCGTAGGAAGTGAAGGAGCATTAGAGAGCATACAGGTGGAAACAGGGGATTTCTCGATTTTTCCTTTGAAATACAGCAGCGGCAACGCTCCTATCAACCAAAACGATATGGCTCTCTCCAGTCTGAACGCTGACGCTCTGTTGAAAAAAGTGGGAGACGCGCTGACATTAGTCATTAACGGTAAGCAGCATGAGATGACCGTTAGCGGCATTTATCAGGATGTGACCAATGGCGGCAAAACAGCCAAAGCGCTGCTGCCCTATCAACCGGAGGATGTACTCTGGTATACCCTTAATGCGGACATTAGACATGGCAGCGATATAGGGGCCAAAATAACCGAATATACGGGTCTTTTTCCAGGGGTGAAAGTGACGCATCTCGAAGATTATATGCATCAGACACTCGGCTCGACGATTAAGCAGATCAAGATGGTTACGGTACTTGCCGTTATCATTGCTGTGTTTATCTCCATTCTGATTACTTCGCTTTTTTTAAAGCTGCTGACCGCAAAAGATTATTCCGGCATCGCCATTATGAGAAGCCTCGGTATTGCCGCCGCATATATTCGAAAGCAGTACGTGATACGGATACTGGTTGTGCTTGCAGGCGGTATTCTCATGGGTACGCTTATGGCCCATACGTTTGGGCAAAGTCTGGTAGGTATGCTGATGTCTTCGATGGGAGCCTCCAATATCCAGTTTGTGACGAACCCATGGGTATCTTATTTCTTGTATCCATTAGCTCTTGGTTTAGTTGTGACCATTGCAACGCTGGTAGGCACGCTATCGATGAGAAAATACAGCATGACGAGAATGATAACCGAATGAGGGGATAAAGCATGAAGCACATATTGGAGATTACAGACCTGAATAAAACCTATTCAATAAGCAAAGGGCAAGAACAAGCCGTACTGAAAAATATTAATTTGCAGATACACGAGGGCGAGTTCGTTTCCGTCATGGGGGCGTCAGGCTCGGGAAAGTCGACCTTGCTCTACACAATTAGCGGCATGGATCGGATGACTTCCGGACAAGTCTTGTTTGATGGGCAAAATATTTCCTCCCTTTCAGAGAAGGAATTGGATCAGCTGCGCCAGAACAAAATGGGGTTTATTTTTCAGCAGATCCATCTCCTCAAAAATCTCAGCATGCTCGACAATATTATTCTCTCTGAATATTTTGCAGCCAAAGAGAGCCGGGACTCCATCCGCCTGCGAGCGGAGGAGCTGATGAAGAAAACGGGAATCGCTGCGCTCGCAGATCGCGATATAACGCAGACTTCCGGCGGACAGCTCCAACGGGTGAGCATTTGCCGGGCGCTCATGAACCAGCCGAAGATCATTCTCGGAGATGAGCCGACGGGAGCACTAAACTCGAAAGCGACATCTGACATCATGGAGCTGCTTGGCAGCATCAACCAATCCGGAACTACCATCCTGCTGGTCACGCACGACGTCAAGGTCGCTGCCAAAACCGAGCGCGTCCTGTTGATGGAGGACGGAGAGATTGTTGGCGAGCAGTATTTAGGGAAATATCATGTTGATAGAGATGATGGTAAAGGGCGGGAGGAAAAGCTTTCTGCTTGGCTGCTGAAGATGGGGATTTAATGGTGGGARTCAGGTGCGATGGCTCCTACTGAGTTGATCGACTATATAATCATCCTTGAGCTTTGCCATCTTACCCATATGAATCATGACCGTTCCTTTTGGCGGCGAGTAGGAAGCATCATGACGGATTACAAAGAAAAAGAGGAGTTTCTGGCCAGGTACGGACAGGCGATGACCTTGTAGAAGCCAGCTGTGCGGAAAGGTTGGACGATCAGGCTGGAAACTGGTATACTTGCCGGGATTGCTCCTATTAAAGCGATTACAATTGCTAGTTTTAGCGGGAGCTGATCTATTATGGGCGTCGTCAGGAGTGGTACTAAAGATGAAGAAATATAATTTTATTCGTCCGTTAATGCTGATTGTCATAGCACTGCTTGTAAAAAGCCTTATTACGAATCTTTGTATGGTGTTTGGGATGGAACAAGGACCGGCAGAAAATGTTGGTTTCATTAGCATGCTTGTGGCAGCATTCATCATTTATTCGAGAATGGCCCAGAAGCGCCGCAAATAACGAAGGCCCGAAAGGAGCAGCCATGGAAGGCAATAAAATCACATTGGAGACAGTTGATCAGTATATCTCCAATTACCCTCCTGAGATTCAGGACATTTTGGAGAAGATAAGAGGCGTGATTAAAGTGGCTGCACCAGAAGCGACAGAAAAAATCAGCTATCAAATGCCGACCTTCGTGCTCCATGGGAACCTTGTTCATTTTGCAGCTTACAAAAATCATATCGGCTTATATCCGGCCCCAAGTGGAATTAAGGCCTTTAAACAGCAATTATCCCCGTATAAAGGGGCAAAAGGGTCGATTCGCTTCCCTTTAGACGAGCCTATACCTTACGAATTAATTGGTGAAATCGTAAAATATAGAGTAGCTGAGAATATTGAAAAAGCAGCGAACAAGAAAGTGAAAAAAAAGAAATAGGGAGTTTAGATGCTGCGATTCCTCTGCCGCATCTAAACTCCCTATTCCGTTCTTCTTAAGCTTTGGGTAGAAGCAACCGGAATGCCGTGCCTTGAAGTGAGCTTTCCTTCAAGGCAAGCTTCTTCACACCACCATCAATCAAATCCACAATAATCATGAAATAGGATGACGTGTGTTCTAACCAATTAATTTAAGTTCCTTAGCTTGGGTTACTGCGTTTATACGCCGGTTGACCTTTAATTTAGCAAATATATTTTTTACATGCACCTTCACCGTACCTGTGGCAATAATGAGGCGATCGCCAATTTCCTTATTGGATAATGAATAGCAATGCGCTCGTAGGGGAATACACCGCTTGCAAGCTTGTTTTCAAGGTAAAGAACACCCAGCATAGTGCCATGAACAGTTACGGGGATACACAGTGCTGATTCAGGTTGGTGCTTTGCCATATACGGGTTATGAATTAGCCAACTCTCTTCTCCTCCGTTATAATGGACCTTCTCTTGTGTACGAAAAACATATCGGATGATCCCTTCCGGCAAGATGGAACTATCATTTAATTCTAAAGGAGGCGTAAAAGCTTTTGCCTCTGAATCCGCATATACTTGCACATATAAAGCATCATTGCTGCCCGTTAGCAGAGCGCCTTTACTTGCACCTGCATACTTCATAATGGTATTCATGATTTCAGCAAGCACAGTATCGATGTCCATCTGATTCGTAATCGCCTGAGTTGTTTTAAGGATTGCCGCGAGATCAATGCTGTCCACGGAATGAAGCTCGTTCCGAAAACCTGAAGTTCCTGCTGCCTGCTCTGTATCACTTCGTCCTGCTGTAGGTGCGATTACATACGTTTGATCCGCATCCTCATGCCGCTGCCAGTGCAGCATGAGCTCCTCCAGTTGCATGACTTTCACGGACACTTCCCATCGCTTGTAGCCTTCAATAGCCAATTGCAAATAAAATAAAGCCGTTTTTCTCTTATCATGTCTTAAATAGTAGTTAGCCGCAAGTTCGCTTGCAAGACTTGTCACCTGTAAATCGTCTTGCTCCCTAGCCTCGCGGATAGCCTTGTCATACAGCTCCTCAGCCATCGTGAAATCGCTGGAGGCATGAGCAAATTCAGCTTGAAGGAGATACTGCCTAGACTGATAATTAGTCGGGCTCCATGCGGCCCATTTTCTGAAACGACTCAGATTGCGAATGATGTTTTTACTCTTATATGACCCATTACGCGACTGTGTATATTTGGCCAATGTGGCGAGTGATTCATAAAATAGGCATTCTGGCAAATGAGGCAAATGAGTGGCATATGCCTCATAAGACTTCGCTTGCTGAGCCCAGCGGATAGCTTCCTCATGGCTGCCCAGCATATAGCATAGCTGAGTTTTATAAGTGCTATATTGAAATAAGGTTGTGGCCGAAGTCTCCTCTTTGCGGATCCGATTTAAAAATTCTTCTTCTTCAAAGCCAGCACCGCTGAACGAGTCAGGTGCATCCGTCCCACCCTGGAGAGCGAGAATAACTTGCTGATACAGATAGAAATTTTGCCTCACGAATTCATCATTCGTTGTATCAAGCACCGCCATATAGTCCGCTATTGCTCTGGCTAATTCACTTAATGGGGCTCTAGTGTACAAGGAGTTGATATGTGCGCCAATAGCATAGCTAGCAAACACATAGTCCCCCGAGTCCATGCCGAAACGAAGCGCCTTTGCCAAGTAAGCGTCTCCTTCGCGGGCATTTCCGGCAAATTGGCAGAGTACCCCGCCGAATATGGTATAGGTGTTGCTTTTTATTGAAGTGATATTGTAACGCTCGGAGAGCTCCACGCCTACCTTGCAAATGGCGTAGCCCTTATCACACTTGCCTAACGCATTCCCCAAAATCATGCCATATGCAGAATAGACTGCTGCCGAAGCAGGGGTATTTCCATATTTAAGCGATAATTGAATGGCTCTGCACATCAGCAGAAAATAGACCTTTTTGTTGGTGAAGAAGGTAGAGGGGGTAATCGCAAAAATCAAATTCATTGCGGCAATTCGATCTTTATCCGACATTTCCTCCAAATGAGCGAGTCTGTCATACTGATTGCGCAGCAGCGCCTCGATTCGCAGTCCTTCCATTAGCAGCATGAAGCTTCCCGGATTGGGTGAAATAAGTATTTGAAGCTCCTTCAGACTTTCAAGACCGAGAGCAGTGCCTTCTAAATATTTACCTTGATTAATGTACTGCATAATTCTGATCATTTGCACCCTGCTCCGCTCAACCGGATTGCGTGCACGACCAAGCAAGAAATCGATTTCCTGATCTGACTTCATATGATTGCCGCATAAATATTCACATTCTGCTTTTTGGGCATGCAATTCGAAGATGAGCTCGAATTCATGGTCCCAATCTTCCGCTGGCAGCAGTCCCACCCCTTTTCCGAAATATCCTAAGGCAATATCGAAGGCAGAAGAGGCTTTGGCGCGGTGTCCCGCATCCAGATTCAGCTTTACGAGCTGCAGCAGCTGCTGCCTGTCCGTTATTCGTTTCGAGCCTCTATTCAAATGGTTGACAATAGCAAACGAATTCTCTCCATACTCGGCGTTCTTACCGTTCATGCATCTGCCTATTTGGATATGAAAAGCCTGTTTCGTCTCATTATCCATCTGACTGTATATTAGCTTCTGAATGTTATCATGGGCAAAACGATACTTATCTGATTCATATGGCAAAATCATCCCTTCAGCTTCAATCGCGGACCATTCTGCAACGATATCTTCAATGTTCCGATTTGTAACGCTAGCGATCAAATCGGGATGAAATATGCTTCCTACACAGGCTGCAACTTTGAGCATCTCCTGCGCATTACTCGAAAGACGATGCCATTTGTGAGCCATTAAATCATGTATGGCATAGCTGGGTTCCTGCTCGATAATCTGTCCCAAATTCCATTGCCAGCATCGTTTCTCATGGTTGTAAAGCAGAATGCTGTCGTCCTGCAAGCGAAGCAATATTTGTTTGAAGTGAAACGGATTACCGCCTGATTGATGGTACAGCAATTCCGTCAAAGACAAGGCAGTGCCGGCTTCGCTATTCAGCGTCTCCATAACGATACAGTTCATTTGCGTAAGGCTCATTGGAGATAAATGAATATGACGGACAAGCGCGTGATTGGAAACGCTGCCGTCCGCTTCATACCCTGGCAGCTTGCTTCGGTCTGTTTCGGTATGGCGATAAGCGCATACAAACAGCAAATATTGGCTTTCCGGATCGTTTAAGAGTGCGTGAATTAACTGTAGAGATGAAGAATTCGCCCATTGCAAATCATCGATAAACAGGACGAGAGGATGTTCTTTAGAAGCTAGTGATTGTACAAATTTGCGAAAAACATAAATGAACCGTTTCTTCGACTCGTTGGCCGGAAGCTCCTCCGAAGCAGGCGAGTCGCCTAGTATCAGCCCAGCTTCAGGAATTATTGCTGTAATAACATGGGCATTTGAGCCCAAAGCTTCTCGCAGCTTTCGTCTCCAAAGCTGAGACTGCTCCTTTCGTCCCCCTAGCAAATGACGCATTAATCCGCGAAATGCCTGAATAATGGGATGATAGGGGCTTTCTTTCGATATTTGCTCGAATTTTCCTGTAATATAGAAAAAATCTCTTGAATGCTGCTGTTTACGGAACATCTCTTCCATCAAGCTTGTTTTGCCGATTCCTGCTTCACCAGAGATGTAAACCATTTCTGTTGATCCGAAGCAAGCGGAATGAAAGGCTTGTGTAAGCATCGAAATTTCATTTTCTCTGCCGTGAAAACCTGGTTCCATGAGGAACGTATCGTTAGAACGTCCTATTTTATCCAAATCAGCAATTAGAAAACCGGTATTTTGGTAACGATTATCCGGATTTTTTTCCAAAAGCTTCATAACAATAGCGGCTAGACCGTCGGGTAAATCTATTCTTTGATTCAATAGCGGCGGGGGGCTTTGCGCCAAATGCATATATACCCATTCGAGTGGATCGTCGGCTAGAAATGGCAGATGGTCAACCAGCATTTCGTAGAAAATAATGCCTAATGAATAGAGATCGCTACGCTCATCTACGGTTCGCAGCATTCTGCCTGTATGCTCGGGCGAGCAATAGGGCAGGCCTGATTCAATAATGCCGTAGAGGGGACAGACATAGCCATCCTTCGAACGATGTACCGCACAACCTGAATCGGTTAAATATGCCTCGTTTACATTCGAAAGAATACCAATACGTTCTGGTCGTAAATCAAGATGAATAATCTGTTGCTGATGAAGTTTTCCGACAGAGGCCGCAATTGCCCTGGCAATGGTGAGAAACACATCCGGCTTCATGCACGTTTGACTTTTCATAAATTCCCTAAGCGTCACATCTGTTTCATGGTTTAACGTCAAATCAGAGGAAAGCATGCCAAGCTCTGATTTGACGGGGTCATTCTCCATAAAATTTTTCACTGTCATTTTCCAACACCTCTAACATTAACTACTAGCGATTATACCCTATTGTAATGGAAGAGCTGATCTTATTACAGACAGGAAACGATATAAAACGATAAAAATTGCAGATGGACATTTCCTGCTATTCGCCGAAGACAAGCATAAGTCCGGTACCCACAATAAGGATTAAGGCTGGAATGAATGTAATCAGATAAGTCCATTTGTAGATTCCTTTTTTATAGAAGATCCAGGACAAAACAATTGCACCCAGGACGGTGTAGGGGTAGCTATTTAAAGCATAGTAGAACACCAATACAAACCATTGCTGCTCAGAGCCTGGCGCATCAAACAGCATGACGGAGAACATGGACAAAAAATACCATACAGGCAGTAAAAGGATATAGAGAATATGGATGACCAAGTTTACAATGAGGGCCGTCCGTTTACCGCCCGGTCGGGCTGTTGTTGACATTGCTAACATTTTAATCCCCTTTCATACTGGTTTACTCATTCCCAAGGAAAATCTATCGATATCATAAAACCCCATAGCAGAAAACGCCATACCTCTAAAGAGGTAGTATGTACTGTCGTGAGTATAATGCTTTTAATGAAGATACTCCTTTATAGGTATAGAGAAATTAAAAAACTTATTCTATTTTATAAACACAACGAATTGAACTGTATAGAACCAATTTAGAGAGGTTGAGGTGGATAAGAGATGTTTGATGCCTTCATTGCTTTTATTAGCATTATTCTTCTTGGTGTTGTTATTTTCGTTAAGATATGGTGGGACGGCGAAGGTACGAGCTTTAAATTTACAAAGTGGTTTTTCGGTATTTTTTTCATAGCGGCGTTGATTGTGGGGGGATGTACGTACGTGGGAGTTATAAAATTTTAGAGCATAAAAGCTAAGAACGAAACCGCAGTGCTCCTTTATTGGATGCTGCTAAAGGCGGAGATCAGGACATTCCAATATGGGAGAAAGGTGCGGGGGGATGTACCAATGATGGCGATACAAATGAGCAACAATGCCTTGAAATTAGAGGAAGGAAGATACCTCTTTATAGGTATAGATGAGCAAAATAAATTGTAGTATTATGACGAAATATGGGATTGCAAAGACAATTCTCTTGAGCATCTCATGTCGAAGGAAAGGGGGTGACTTGCATATGTTTCCAGTAAGAACTGGCCTCAATAACAAAGGCGGAAGAGAGCCTATGAAAATTGTTATTAATCTGCTAWCCAGCAACGAGCAATTGAGAACAGCTCCCGCGAAGTAAGTATCAGTTTAGGTCAAAAGCTGCACCCGGGTCTTTGGACTTTCGGGGGCAGCTTTTTCTAGTGGACGCTATTCTCATAGATATTGTAAGGGAAGAACCGATTAAAAGCATATAAGGAGTTGGAATAAGTCATATGTGCTATTACTTCCAGGTCTGTAGTACAGAGAGCTATCAGGATAAATATCTTGTGTTTTTGCTGGAGCACTACAAGGAATTGAAGCTTCCATATTCTTATCCGATCTCGTTGAGTTTTCTGGCAAGCTCGGTTCTGATGAAAAAAGAAGCTTTTTTATGTTTTAACGAAGAAGATGAAATCATTGGGGCGTTCGGCTATATTTGCGGAACCGCGGAGAATCAATATGAGGATACGCATGTAGCGCAAATTCAGATTGTCTTCATTGTTGATGAGTATCGTCGAAGTCGACTCTTTCTGGAAAGCCTACAATTTCTAACACAGTATATCGCACAGTTGTCTGAGCCGATCACTGATTTCCGATTCTGGGTACCGGTCGATCTCAGGCTGCATAAGCTGCTGTCCAAGATTGCGGAGAGAAAGAATACCTGGGAGACGGTACAAGGCGTGATTGATGAATACCATGCTAGCTTCAGTGAATGGCAGACATACGTGTTGAAGTTCCGACAGGAGGTTTATTTTCCTTCCTAAGGCATGCTCTCTTGCGATTTATGTGACGACTCTACTCATATGAACGGTTAGGAGGTACAGTAACCCATGTTTGCCCATTATAGGAAGTGTCAAAGTGATGAGGATTATGCACAGTTTACGCTATATTTTATACGCAACCGCAAGGAATTCAGCCGCCAATTCTCATTGAGCGACGCGCTTTTTCACGTATTGGAATCGATTCATGACTCTCAAATTCTACTAATTTTCGATAAGAATGAGCAGCTCATAGGCTGGGGGCATTATCGCTATGTCAATGCAAAATATGAATACGATCCCGAAGGGGATATCGTCTTTATCAATTCCGTAATTGTACTGCCTTCCTATCGCAGCAGCAGCCTCTTTTCTCAAGGATTCCGCTATATGTTGAATCAAATAGCTGCAGAAAACTCTAGCGTAAAGTTTGTTCAATTTCATGCTCAGATCGATAACGCATATCTAAATCGCCTTTATTCCAAGTTTTCCAGTGTAATTAGACAGCGAGAGGGTTACTATGGTATTGAAAATGTTTATTCCGTCGACTTCGGGCAGCTGCTCGATTATTTGAGGGCGAAGCAATCCAGAACATATCGTTAGTCTGTTGTTGTAGCAGAGATGCTCCATTGTATAATGCTTCAGAGAATTTTCTCTGGGGCATTTTTTTCGTTTGAACGACATACTGGAAAAATGAAGTAACGGCAAAGGGAGCAGGGGCAAGCTTGAAGTGCCGAAGCTAGATATAATCCCATGTATGGTACAAGTGGTTAAGCTCTAGCAAGAAATGATTTTTTTAACTTCATTTCATATTCTCTATGCTCAAATAGTGGTAACATATACTTGTCTTCATTGAGATTTTGAAGTGAAACGGACGCGAAAAATGATTTTTATGGATAAATGAAATCTTACTGGTCTGTGTTTTTTCATAGACGGTCATTGAAATAGAATGAAAAGTTATTAATGCAACAGAAACAACTGGCTGGTTTAGGAGAAGACGGTAGAATTTCAAAAGGGAGTGTAAAACAATGAATTTAGAAATGGTTATGCAGGAGCTTGAAGCTCTTGGCAAGGATCGAACTAAAAAAATATACCAATCCAATGGCGCACAGGAACCGCTTTTTGGTGTTGCTACAGGCCAAATGAAGCCTATTTTCAAAAAAATAAAAATAAATCAACCGTTGGCTGAGCAGCTTTATGCTACAGGGAACTACGACGCCATGTATTTTGCCGGAATTATTGCAGATCCCAATGCGATGACGGAAGCGGATTATGACCGTTGGATGGATGGAGCTTATTTTTATATGCTGTCCGACTATGTTGTTGCGGTAACCTTGGCAGAAGCTGATATTGCGCAAGAAGTGGCTGACAAGTGGATCGAAAGCGGGGAAGAACTGAAAATGTCTGCAGGCTGGAGCTGTTACTGCTGGCTTTTGGGGAGTCGGCCGGATGATGAATTTTCTGAAAGCAAAATGGCCAATCTGCTTGAAACTGTGAGACATACGATTCATGATGCTCCCGAACGAACAAAATATGCAATGAATAATTTTATTTACACAGTAGGGGTATCCTACATGCGGCTCTATGATAAGGCAATGGAGATTGCATTGGAAGTTGGTCCGGTAGAAGTTAATCGGGACAAGAAAAAAAGCAGTTTTTTGGTCGCATCTGAACAGATTCAAAAAGCAGTTGATAAACAGCGGCTTGGTTTCAAACGCAAGCATGTAAGATGCTAAAAGTTTCTTCGTGGATTGTTGTGGCGCCAGCGAGCAAGTAATACAAGGTTATTTCGATGGAAGTCGAGCTGAAGAAGGTAATAGCTTTGTAATAGTTTATATCGCTATGTTAAGCACTCCTCACATGTGGAGTGCTTTGTGCCGCTCGTTAGTAATTAGCATTTTAAGAGCCATTTAAAACCCGAACGTATTCTACGCTAGGCATAACTATGAAGTAGGATTTCCCGTATTAGAACTCTCATTGCAATAAGCAGGTCCCTTATTGATTTCAGTAAGTTTGGGATTGACGGAAAAGATTTTTGCATTGATATCTGTTATACCAAAGTCAGCTAATCTGCTAGTGTGCATAATGTTATATTTTTCAGCCGTTTCTTTTGTTTCAAACAAATAAATTCCACCGGCTTCATTTTTTTCGGAATTTTCTGTCCAGATTTTCCACATGAATCCATCTTCTTCGTTGATACTTTTTGCTAAATCAGAAAACGCCTCTGCCAGCTCATCTCCGAACGGTCCATTCATTTTAAAATCCACTTGTAATACGTACGACATTATAGTCACTTCCCTTTGTTTATTTAGTAGCGGTAAAATACAATTCTCCTAAAATTTCGTTCACCTGATAATGATTTGTTGGAAGCTCTTGTTCAATGAGAAATTTTACGTCTGCTTGTTCAACATCATACATGACTTCAATTTCTTTGGAGAAAAGAAGCTTTTCTTTTTCAAGCAAGTCAGAAAGGGAAGGGACTGGCTTGGGTTGTAAATCTTCTAGATTCAGAACTTTTTTCAAACCGTCAACATAGTTATCCAACGGACGGCTGCCAACAATTTTTACGCCCTTATTCTCCTCATTAGTCATAATAATGGTAGGGAAGCCTCGGACACCCAACCTTCTAACTAGATCAAAATCCTCATGTAACAATTGAAGACCGACCTGTTGTTCAGCTTCGTTTACAATTGCTTTTCCATCAAGGCCGATATGATTTGCGATTTCAATCATAACCGATTTATCTGATATATTTTGATTAAATGCAAACAGTGCTTCTCTTGAACGACGCAAATATTCTGTTGCTTTTGCATCAGTATGATTTTTTTGAATCACCTTAAATACACGAGAAGGCGGGTAGGATGATTGAACTGGATTATCTATCATTAAAGTCCCATCAATTGGCAT
>NZ_JBFRDK010000215.1:0-9159 GCF_052113545.1 Paenibacillus sp. TAF43_2 | reverse complement strand
CATCATCACTAGGTGAAGCTTCACCAGCAATGACACGAATTTGTTTAGCTCCACTTTTTGAAGCAATATCGATCCAATTCTGAATGAAACTAAGATCTGCTGTTCTTTTAGCCGCATCAACTGTTGTTATGTCGCCATAGTCGAGCAGCAAGGTATCAAACTTAATCGCAGCATTTTCGAAAGAGAGGCGAAGCTGCTCAAGATAAGCTGGTTCTGTTGAAGGGAAATGAAAATGGCAAACTTCAAGCGCTTGATAACCTCTAGCAGCTGCTTCAGCTGGAAGGTCTAGCAAAGCCGTTAGCTGCGGTTGTTCTTGTACACGCGTTTGATGAGTATTCGTTTCGGTATCCCATACCGTCCAGTGAAGAGGTCCAAGATTGCGATGTAAGCTCCATGTGCTAATTGATAGATATGACACTATATATCCCGCCTTTACAATTTTATTTAGTCCTAAGGCTAGCATAGCACGCAGCAAGCCGAAAAAAAGCTTCGCTTTTGGCATATTACTCCTCTAGTTGGTCATTTTTGTGGGATATTGAAGTTAAAGAATGAATGCTCTTCAGAATAAATTCATATTTATCCTCGCATTATCCGMACAATTTCTTGTTAGCATGAGGAAAAGAAGCGAGGGAGTGACCAACAATAATTTCGCATGATTTGCGGACTCCGCTTACGAGCATTATCGGTTATTTAGATTAATTGAAATCACATGCCTCTCAAGATCCAAGTGAACAAGAGCGATTTATAGACAATGCTTTCCATAAGACGCAGCAGCTTAAGAAATTGATCGATGATTTGTTTGAATATACACGTCTGACTGGCGGAGATCACAACTTCATTAGGCAATCCGTCGATATCAACAAACTAGTAGAGCAGCTTATTATTGAATTTGAGCCTGTTGCTGCCGAGCAGGGAATCATTGTGTTAAAAAGCTTTTGTGCAAGACCGATATGCGTGGAGAGTGATACCCAGAAAATAGTCAGAGCAATTGACAATCTTTTAATCAATGCGCTCAAATATTCGATCAAACCGAGTGTGATGACGGTAAAAGCAACAGCCTCGAACGATATATTTCGGTTAACCATTGAAAATGAAGGAGTACCGATTAATCCTCATGAGGAAGCGCAATTGTTTAATCGTTTTTTCAAGCGGGAGTCAAATGATATTCGCAGCTCTATGCCAGCTGGTACAGGTCTTGGACTTACCATTGCCAAACAAATAGTAGAGATGCATGGAGGAGAAATCGGCGTTGTTCATGACAACGGTCATTATATTTTTTGGATTGAAATGCCGATAAGTTTTGGCTAATTAGCAAATTAGCATTATAATAAACATAGAGGCTGAATAGTCGCAGTTTTATAGAGATTTCTTTATGGAAGGAAAGAGAAAGATGGAAACAAAACGGATTACGACAGATGAGCAATTGGAAGAGGCGTACCTGATTCGAAAAACAGTCTTCGTCAAAGAGCAAGGTGTTGCGGAGGAAGTAGAGCTTGATGAATACGATGCAATCGCTGATCATGTTCTTGTATATTACGAGAATGTACCTGTTGGAACGGGCAGAGTGCGGATCGTCGATGATATGGCAAAAATAGAGCGGATTTGCGTTTTGGCTTCACACCGCATGCATAAACTCGGCAAAGCAATTATGGACGAGCTTGAGTTGATCGCACGTGAAAAGGGGCTTAAGAAAGCGAAGCTGCATGGACAAGTTCAAGCAGCAGCTTTTTATGAGAAGCAAGGTTATGAGGTAGCATCCACCGTCTTTATGGAAGAGAATATTCCACATGTTAAGATGGTTAAAGATTTATCACATTAAATAATAATGATGAAGAGAGCCTGCTCATGCAAGCTCTCTTTTTTTGAATCAGACAATTTCTTTGCGATAATGACTGGGAGATATCCCTTTCACTTTTTTGAACATTTTCGAGAAGAGAAGAGGGTCGTTATAGCCGACGGAGTGGGAAATATCAGATACCGAAAGCTGTTGATTGTTCATGAGATCACAAGCTTTATCCATTCGATAATGCAATAAGTAGGTTTGCGGCGATTGATTTACTATTTCCTTAAATAAGGCGGATAAGTATATGCGGTCTATGCCAATGAGTCTGGCCAGCTCAGTAATGCTTACTTTGGTGTAGTAATTCATTTTGATATAATCGATCGCTTTGCGAACATAAACATCCTTTGCTTTAGGCAAATAACCGATTTGATTAGGGGCAGTCAGCATATCGATCCAATCCGAAATAAGGCGATAGAGCAGGCTATGAACGACAAGACCGCTGTTTTTTTCAAGTTCCCCTGCATCATTAAACTGTTCTAACCAAGGCTCAAACCAATTTGCTGGAGCATACGAGAATGAAGGTGCCGTTTTGCTTAAGTGGACCTGTTCAAGTAAACCGTCAACACATGTTCCTTGAAAAGCAATCCACGAATAGACCCACGGATCTTGAAGATCCGCCTTCATATGGCATATCGTATTTGGAAATACCATAAAGCCTTGTCCTTTTTTTAAGGCATATGTTTTTCCGTTAATCTGATAGGTGCCTTTGCCTTCATGAATAAATAAAATTTTGTAATGATCCTTAACGCCGGGTCCCCAGCTATAGCCAGCTTCGCAGAACTGCTTCCCATGATAATAATAGACCAGATCATAATGCTCGCACATTCGTTGTCACTTCCTCAATTGTAGCTATTCAATATATTACATTATGACATATATGACTTGCATGTGGACATTCCGTATTGCAGCAAAATTAAGCTATACTTTAAAAGCAATGATGTTTGCAAGTAATCATTATAGCATGTTTCAAACAACGAAATCATTCTAAAAACAAAGGGGAATATGATAAATGCCTTATGCTGCTGATTCATCACGTTATTCCGATATGTTGTATAAACGCGCAGGCAAAAGTGGAATTAAGCTGCCTGCGATATCCCTTGGTCTGTGGCAAAATTTCGGCGGCAATCAACCGCTTGAAAATTCACGTGCGATGCTGTTAAAAGCGTTCGATCTTGGCATTAATCATTTTGACCTAGCGAACAATTATGGACCGCCTGCCGGCTCTGCTGAAGAAACGTTCGGAGCGGTATACAAGAAGGATTTGGCTCCCTATCGCGATGAGCTTCTAATTTCAACTAAAGCGGGCTATTACATGTGGGAAGGTCCATACGGCGAATGGGGTTCACGCAAAAACTTGCTTTCCAGCTTGGATCGCAGCTTAACGAGAATGGGACTTGATTATGTCGATATATTTTATTCCCATCGTCCTGATCCAGAAACGCCGCTTGAGGAAACAATGGGCGCGTTAGACCATGCGGTAAGACAGGGCAAAGCTTTATATGTTGGTTTATCCAACTACAGTGCGGAGCAGACAAGCGCTGCTGTGAAAATTTTGAAGCAGCTAGGGACGCCTTGCCTGATTCATCAGCCGAATTACTCCATGCTGAACCGTTGGATTGAAGATGGTTTGCAGGATGTACTTTCTGAGAATGGCATAGGCTCGATCGCTTATTGCCCGCTTGGAAGAGGACAGCTGACGAATAAATATGTCGATAAAATCGAAGCGGAATCGAGTGCAGCTTCCAGCACGATGAAACCAGAAGCGATCACGGCAGAGCGGGTTCAAAAATTCCGCAGCCTAGAGCAGCTAGCGGCAAGAAGAGGACAAACCTTATCCCAATTGGCACTGACTTGGGCACTGCGCGAAGGTGGAGTCACATCTGCTTTGATCGGTGTCAGCCGCGTAAGCCAGATTGAAGAGAATGTAAAGGCACTAGAGAGTGCTCCACTGACAGCTGAGGAATTAGCCCAGATCGACGCTATTATGCACAATATTGGAGATATTCCATGGTAATACCCAGCCCAGGCGCATACGCCTGGGTTTTTCTTTGTTTTAAACGCTGTAAATAACCCCAGAAGCAGGAAATGATACGTGTTTTGTGGAAATAAACGAAGGAAATCAAACCTACTGCAAGGGCGAGATTTGCAGGAGCTTGCTAGCGCAATTGATCCAGCGGGCAAATAAACCTTATAAACAATTTATGGAATCTTAAGCTTTAATTAAACTTTACTTACAAGCCTCTTAACGATTGATTGTTATCTTTAGTAATAGATAACAAGTCGATTTTGGGAGGTTTTTTTTTATGCAAACAAAACTATATGTCCTATACGGCGGCAAATCCGTCGAGCATGAGGTTTCATTAAAAACAGCATACACCGTTATTCAATCCATAGATGATTCTAAATTTGAAGTATTCCCCATTTACATTACGCGAGAAGGACTATGGTGTACGCCTGACAAGTTAAATCAAGAAGGACTTCAATTAACCGATCTTATAGCTTTGCCAAAGCTTAGGAGTGAAGCCGAGTCCATCGGACAGGTTTTAATGAGTCAATTCGCATTGCCAGGAAAAAAAGTTGTCTTGCCGCTGCTGCATGGCTCATATGGAGAGGATGGAACCGTACAAGGGCTGTTGGAATTGCTTAATGTTCCTTATGTTGGGAATGGTGTATTATCCTCAGCGCTTACACTGGACAAAGCCATCTCAAAGCAGCTATTAGAGCAAGCAGGCATTCATCAGGTCGAGTACCGTGTTTATCGATATGATCAATGGCTCGAAGATCATTCAAAGGTACTTCAAATGGCAGAGGAGACCATTGGTTATCCTTGTTATGTGAAGCCAGCCTCACTTGGATCAAGCATCGGCATCAGCAGATGCCACGACAAACAAGAGCTGGTTGCTGGCATTACCGAAGCATTTAAGTATGACAACAAAATTGTGCTTGAGCGTGAAGTAATAGGCAGAGAGATTCAAGTGGCTGTTATGGGTAATGAGAAGCCGCTTGCCTCACTGCCAGGCGAATTCATCCATGACCATGTCTTCTTCGATTTCGAGTCCAAATACTTGGATAAGCAGCTAAAGATGTCGATTCCAGCGCATCTATCCGAAGAAATCACGTCGCAAATTAGGCAGCTAGCCATCAAAGCATACCATACTCATAACTGCTCGGGTCTTGCACGGGTAGACTTTTTCTTAGATGGCAAGGGACAGTTGTATTTGAATGAAATCAATGCACTGCCTGGCTTTACGAATTACAGCATGTATCCGGTCATGTGGGAGCGGACGAATGGAACTCGATATTCGGAGCTTGTCGAGAAATTAATTGATTATGCTATCATGCGTCATGCTGAAAAACAATCGATTCAGTACACGAGGTGACCGATATGCTTAGAGATACTTGGGCAGACATTCATTTGAATCATATTCAAGACAATCTAATACAGATTCGCGAAACGCTGCCAAACCATGTCAAGCTGATGGCTGTTGTGAAAGCAAATGGCTACGGACATGGCGATCTTGAATCTGCGCATATGGCTGAACAAGCAGGCGCTGATGTTCTGGCTGTTGCTTATTTAGAGGAAGCGCTCCGCCTTAGATCCTATGGCATGAAGCTGCCTATCCTTATTTTGACACCAATAGACGCTGAATATGTACACTTAGCCATCGAGAATGATTTGATGTTAACCGTTACAAATGCCACATGGTTTAAGGAAATGAGAAAATACAAACCGACTGCATCTGCCAAGAAGCTTCTTATCCATGTGAAAGTGGATACGGGGCTCGGGAGAATTGGTATTCAGTCAAAAGAAGAGTGGGACAAGCTTGTGCCATGGCTAAAAGCGCCAGATATCGAAGTGGATGGATTTTACACTCATTTTGCGACTGCAGGCAAAGCAGATACGACATTTCTTGAACTGCAAACAAGCCGCTTTATGGAGATGATAGAATGGAGCAAAAAGTCCGGTCTCCGTATTCGTCTTTATCATTGTGCGGGAAGCGCAGCAGCACTCCGATTTCCTAATCTTGCAATGGATATGGTACGCATAGGGGCAGCGATGTACGGCTTTTATCCAGAAAAGCTTGTGCAATCTGTGAAGCTCAAGCCTGTTTTGAGCTTGCACAGCAAGCTCATACAAGTAAAGAAGCTGCGCAAAGATGAGTACCTAGGATACGACAATTCCTATCAGGCAGAAGAAGAGCAATGGATTGGCACAGTTCCGATTGGATATGCAGACGGCTGGTCACAAAGCATGCAAAATTCCGAGGTGCTGGTCAACGGACAACGGGCAAAAGTCGTCGGCAAAATATGTATGGATCAGCTCATGGTCAAGCTGCCAGGACCTTGTGCGGAAGGAACACTGGTGACTTTAATCGGACGTCAGGGAGCAGAAGAGATCACATTTGCAGAGCTAGCCGCCCATATTGGGAGCGTAGCACAGGAAATTTCAACATCGCTAACAGCTAGAGTAACAAGGAAATACAAGGACGTAGAGGAGGCTTGGACGAATTGGGGCAACAAAACCAAATTGAAACCATTCAAGAAAGCGGTTATGTAAAGCATACAGCTGTTCAAGTTAGTCGTGCAGAAATTTATGAAGGACATCTGGTATTGGTTAATCAAGCCAACCCTATAAAACAGTCCATTTCACTCGACAAGCTGATCCCTCTTCATACTAATCCAGATATAAAATTGCGGGAGGAAGGTTTGTTACTAGAGAAAACATGCTTGCAGCATTTCAATATACTTCTAAATGAATCTCAAGCCATGAATGATATTATTGCAGTTAGCGCTTATCGCTCGAGAGAGGAGCAGGAGCAGATCTATGAAACCTCTCTAGTGGAAAATGGAGACGAGTATACCGCTTGTTATGTGGCTTTGCCAGGTCATAGCGAGCACCAAACGGGACTTGCCATCGATGTTGGGAAAATAGATGAGCATGTCGACTTTATTGCGCCATCTTTTCCAGATAGCGGCATCTACATGGCATTTAAGCAGCTTGCTGCAAAAAATGGCTTTATTCAGCGGTACAAAGCAGGAAAAGAGGCTATTACAAACATCTCTTGTGAGCCATGGCATTTTCGTTATGTCGGTTATCCTCATGCCGAAATTATGGAGCAGCATGATTTTTGCTTGGAGGAGTACATCGATTTTGTCCGAAAATTTACTTATGGCGGGAATTATCTCACCGTAGAAACGGATAGCATGCTCGTGCAGATTTATTATGTGCCGGCAGAGGATGGACCTTCCACGACTGTTCCCATCCTAAATGGTGATCTATATCGAATATCAGGAAATAATAGGGATGGTTTTATCGTTACGGCTTTTACTGGAAAAGGGCAAAGATCACATGGTCTCTAAACCCAATTATAGCGGGCTCGACTGGCTTAAATTTATAGCGGCCCTATTCGTTATTGCCAATCACACCAGTCCGCTGCTCTCGTATAACGAATATTTTGACTTTCTATTCAGCGGAATCATCTCGCGATTAGCGGTGCCTATATTTTTTATGTCAACGGGCTTCTTTTTCTTCCGAAAGCTGACAGGAGATAAAGCTAAAGATCAAAAAGCGTTGTTCATGTATTTAAAGAAAATCGGAATCTTATATCTGATCGCTATCTTGTTGTACATTCCTTTGAATATGTACAAAGGTGATTTTTCTACTCATTTTACCTTTGGTTCCTTTATAAGAGACATTGTTTTTGACGGTACGTTTTATCATCTATGGTATCTGCCTGCGCTAATCATTGGACTCGTTCTTACGTATTATTTGCATCAGAAAATGTCGCTTTCCATGCTGCTCGTTGTTGGTTTGTTGCTCTATATAGTAGGACTCTTCGGAGATAGTTATTATGGAATTACGGAAAACATAGCTGTTCTAAAACATTTCTATGAATGGCTGTTTCAATTTTTTGATTACACACGCAATGGTTTATTCTATGCACCGATTTATCTCATATTAGGCATCTGGGCAGCAAAACGTCCACAGCCTGCTAGAAAGCCGATAACCTATGCGGGTTTGTTTCTGATTTCGTTAGCACTAATGATAGCCGAAGCATCCCTTCTGAAAGCAATACAATTTCCGCGGCATGACAGTATGTACGTATTTGCATGGCCAGCAACCTATTTCTTGTTCCACTGGGCGATATCCTGGAAAGGCCGGTCTGGAAAAGCATTTAGGGAGTGGCGAGTATGGATTTATATATTGCATCCTATCGCTATCGTACTCGTTCGAGGAGCAGCTGAATTCGTGAAGCTGGAAGCTTTATTCATTACAAATAGCCTCATTCATTTTGTCGCTGTATGTCTTGCATCTATCGTTATGGCAGCACTCGCCGTACGAATATCCGTCATAAAATTTAAGTTTCGACCATAGATATGATAATGGGAGATGTTCGTTAAGCAAATGAACGAGAGGAGAAGCCGCAGCGAAGGAGCATTACATGCAGCTGGGAGGGATTGCAATGAGTAACGAACTGCTCATTCAACTACTCGTGCTTATCGTAATGATCATCGATATGGCTAACCGATCCAAAGATTCGTAACGTTAAAAGGCAAAACATCGAAAGTGGTGTTTTGCCTTTTTTTTCGTGTTTGTATGAAAGGAGAGGAAAAGACAGGGCAGCAACGAATATGTTTACATGTTGAGAAAATATGAATCGTTCCCTTAAGCTTACGTTTTGAGAACGTATTAGATAGGAAGGAGCAACGCCATGATTGAATGTCCTTGGTGCGGCAGCAGCGTTATACTCGAGCATAATTGTTGTCCGGAATGTAAACAAGAGGTTCTTGATGAGCATTTAGATTCCTTTGTTGATGAGCAAGAGAATGAGCTTGAAGAAACAGATCTCGAGCTGGATGAGTATGATATAAACAACAGCATTGCGAATTCATTCAAATGCACAAAATGTAATCATAATGAATGCGATATTAATGAATTGGCTATGACAGGTGCGGGATTAAGCAAGCTTCTAAACATTCAATATCAACATTATTTATTTGTTTCTTGCATGCAATGCGGATTCGTTGAAATATATGACCCTACGATTATAAGACGACACAATTGATGCAATTTCAAATTCAGCTTTAATAGAAACATACAAAGAATTTAGCTTGAAGGAACGTTTTGATTCATTCATGCTTAAAAGGTTAACAGGAGGATTTTCTAGTGAAATACGAAGTTATTTTGTTTGATGCTGACGATACCTTATTTGATTATTCTTTAGCAGAGGCGCATGCCCTTAAAAGTGTTTTCTTGGAGTTTCAAGTTGACCTTTTACAATCACATATCGATCTCTATCGCTCAGTTAATCAGC
>NZ_JBFRDK010000214.1:0-9587 GCF_052113545.1 Paenibacillus sp. TAF43_2 | reverse complement strand
ATCCATGCCATTAATTGACCGCCCCCTTTGCCTCTGTGCGAGCTTGGAGATAGCCTTGATAGTTAATCTCTGTTTTAGTAATCATCGCGTCCATGTCGCCGCCGTATGTGTTTTCAATGGCTATTACGTCTGCAAGCTCATGCGAAGGATTACCACGCCAATTAATGGAGTATTTTGCTCTGTATTGCTTCTGTGCCATGATCCAAGCAGCTACGGAAGAAGCTTGAGCTGCTGTGTTTATTAATGTGTTTTGGTCAAGTTTAAGTACATCACCAATGTCAACACCAGAAGCTGCCACAGAAGAAACGGCGGACGTATTAAGGTCGGTCCAGTACGTTACATCAACTTGCTTAACGACACGTTCTAGATCAATCTTGGGCTCTGAATATATGTTGTCGAAATCCACATTATCAACTGGAGCGCCGAACGATACCCGTTTAATAGTTATCACATTATTACGAGTAACAAAAATGTTACAGCGCCCAGTAATCGCGACCATTTGTATTAGCGATTTGCAATCGACAAGCTTATATAGAGAGTTGGTATTGATCGACATTAGAGCCGGATCAATGTAATAATTCGTTATTCCGCAGTAAGCAAAAATATCGACTGCAGCTTGATACAACGACTTGACCCCAATAACCGAATTGGCATGGCTGAAATTCGCCATCAAATCCAAGTTAGTCCGAGATGTAAAAGTGGCTGTTAGCGAACCTTCTTCGCTTGTCCACTCCCAGAGCAAATACTTGCCAAGCGGGACATACTCGTATGATCCATTAGGAAGCTCAACTCCCAATTCGGCAATAACCTCTTGACGTTGCTGTAAGTACTTAACATATCCAACGGGATTGAGGATGTTGAACAGTCTGTCACTATTATCTACCGTGAAGCGGAATTCAGGTGAAGGTAGCGAACCGCTAGTCAGATCCATTTCTTCTATGAGATCACAACTTATGAGCTGATCGTCGGTATAAGTGGCAATAAATCCGAAATCAACCTCTGATACCCTAACCCTCCGATTACCAGTACTCMATTTGTTAATCGTGATAACTACTTTTTTATATCCTTGAAATTGGCTGAAGAGTGGACACATGACAAGCGTATTGTTAGTTACGTTAACACTCTCAATTAGTACATCTGATGCATTGTAAACACTGGCTTTGAAGTCTGTTGCGTACTCGTTATTTAACTGGTCAAAAGTAACTGTCACGCCTGCGCTATTGTGTAACCCCCCAAACGTAATGGTAATTGTTTGAGGCATCGCGAAGGTGCCATCAGCACCACATAAGACACTTGACACAAAACCCGTTTCTCCATTGTTAGCAGGCACCGAATCGGGAAAGGAAAATGATCCATCAAGCCGGAAGCGATCCTGTTCGAGCGTGGCGAGGTTGTATGTCGTGTTCCTAATGTCATTATTTATTTGTTCTTTTTGACTGATAGAGACGAGCTCCGGTGTTGTGGTGATGTTTGTGACATCACCTTCAGCCGTCATATCAGAAATATCAAACATTACACGAGCGGTAACGCGGCGTGTCGGCGCATAGACCGCATCTTTATATGTTTGAGATGTTGGATACATGCGCCCACCTACTTCTCAATAATATTGAATTTAATATTTTTATATCTAATAACATCGTTGATATAATCGATAGCCTCGATACTTGGCGGACTAGCATAAAATGAAGCAGTCCGCTTTGCATTTAACTGTGGATCAAGATAAGTGACAGAAATAAAATTTGCTAGAATAGCAGTCAACAGTCGCGCTAAATCATCAGCAGGAAGATACGCCCATGACAATTCCAGTTTCCTCTTAATATTTATACGTTCCTTTATCAAATCGCCTCTAGCATTCCTGTCAGCTTTGTCTATTGGTTCAATAGCCCAAATCACGCTAGAAGGAGTCGGCAAATCGACTCCATTAATTTTAAGTAAAGCCAAGCCAACCCCTCCTATGTGGTAACGATAAATGAACCTCCAAGACGATTATTTTCTTGCTTCGTATATGACTGGATAGCCCGCGCAACCTCAACGCCGCCGATTTGAATTACGATATCCCCCTGTTGTTGCGGAGTGTTTCGTGAACTCATAGCAGTATTGACAACGGAAGTGATCATTCCGAGAAGATCAGAAAGAGGAGAGACAACTTCTTGTCCTCCTGGGTTATCACCAATCATGGCCAGCATCTCGCCGTTTGTAATTCCACCTTTTGCAAGTCTCGGAATCCTCGGAATTTTCGGCATACCGATTGTCGCGCCGCCAATTTCAAAATCGCCTATCTTAACCTTCGGAACCTTAATTTCAATGTCGTTAATTTGAGTGATAAAACTGTTTACCAAATCGATTACAGAATTAATACTGTCCTTAATGGTCCGACCTATGCCATTCCATGTATTTTCAGTCATTAAGGTCATATCTCTCCAAATTCCACGAAAARCATCTGTGATGCCCGATAGATCGATACGAGTTATTTCATCCCACTTGGCATTTACGGTTTGTTTGATGGACTCCCACAATGTTCCGGCTCCAGTGTTGATACTCGTCCAAATGTTAGAAACGAGTGTCTTCATAGAATTCCAGCTTATAGCAGTTTTGAAGTCATCCCATCGAGTAGCTACGGTTTTTTTGATACTAGTCCATGATTCATCCGCGTTCGTTTTTATTGCATTCCAAGTGTTGGCGGTCATTGTTTTGATGGAATCCCATTTAATAAAAGTTAAGAAGCTATCCCATATGCCTGAGACTGTTGTTTTAATGCTTTCCCACTCTTCGCTTGTACTTTGTTTTATTGCCATCCATACGTTCCCAATAACTTCCTTCATTGAGCCCCATGATATGCCGACTTTAATATTTTCCCAAACCTCTGTAATAATCGACTTCATTTCATTCCAATTAGACCTTGTTTGTTCCTTGGTTTCTTTCATCCGTTCTGCAAGAACATCACGAATAAATGAGCCGAAATCAGATATTTCAAGCTTTGTCGGATCACCGTAAGCTTTGATATCCGCCTTCATCAGCCTCCATTGTTCCACGAATTTTTCCTTCGTTTTTTTCATCGAATCGCCTAGGACAGGCAAGAGCATATACGCTATGCCATTTATCGTATCGTAAAATCCAAGAACGACATCCTCGGCACCTTCAAAGGCCGTTTCAAAATCACCACTCAGAATACCGTCGAGCCCCTTAAGCGCACCGGCTACAATGTCAATTTGTCCGCTCAATAACGTCATATCGCCTGTGAATTTCGAAACAGCTGCATCCTTGAATAAAGTAGCAAAGGTTTTTCCAATCTCACCAATCTGTTTATTATCACTGAAACCAGCCAAAGCTTGTTTCAAATTAATAAAGGACGCTTTAAGCTCGTTAACCGCATCAGTAGCACGCTTTTTATCAGCGTCAGTGAACAACTCCTTGAGTGCTTCCTTCAATCTCTTGGCTGCTAATTCAGCTCGTGTTGCCGCCGCTTCTAAAGCGTTATTCACATCATCTAGCGCGTTAGCACCTAAGCCTGCAGCAGACAAATCGGGAGAAGTTCCGCCTTTACTACCCTTATCTTCTTGCAGTTGATTAATCTCATCAAAACCTTGCAGGTTACTCGCTGCCTTTTTAGCTTTATCGCCTGTTTCTTCGTAAGCATTTCCCAACCCTGTAATAGCACCAGTTTGCGAATTTAGGTTAGGTTTGTATCCGAAGAATGCTGCAGTGAATTGCGCGATGATATTCATTGCATTCGAGAGCGCTTGTGCAAGCATTGTTAGAGCAGGTAACGCGATGTTGATGATTGGCAGGAATGCTTGACCAAGAGCAAGCTTTGTATTTCTAAGATGAGCAACAAACGTTCCAAGATCGGAAGCAGTATTTTTCGCAACTGTCGTACCATACTTTTTAGCAGTCTGCTCAAGAATACCTGT
Source organism: Paenibacillus sp. TAF43_2 (assembly GCF_052113545.1). Lineage (NCBI taxonomy): Bacteria > Bacillati > Bacillota > Bacilli > Caryophanales > Paenibacillaceae > Paenibacillus > Paenibacillus sp. TAF43_2. Next base: position 5,676 of record NZ_JBFRDK010000214.1, on the reverse strand, counting down.
CAACCTGATTTGCTGTTGCGTTTGAAATGAGAGTTGCAACCAAGATTTATCGCCCGCGAATTTACGAAATGCCTCCGTAGATTCTAACATTGCAACGTTTACGTTAACGCCTAAGTCTTCAATCGCCTCCGTGTTGCCGAGTAGACCTGAGCGAATACGAAACATTACATCTTCCATATCACGTCCCGTTGCGCCAGATATGACCGCTGAAGCTTTAAGAATATCCGTTGTCTGTCCCATGATTTCATCGGAGGTTTTTGCAAAAGTTCCTATCAAGTTTGAAAATACTGCGCCATAACGAACTGCTTCTGACCTAGAGATACCAAAGGCGATTGCATTTTCATTTGCCCAATTTCTAAACTCAGAGCTGCTTGTGCTCATCATCCGGTTAACCTGTTGTAGGGCAGCCTCTACTGACATTGCATCTTTCACAGCTTCTTTGACTCCTGCTCCAAGCCCTCCGACTAAGAAAGCAGCAGCTATTCCTGCCATAGCAGTTTTTACAGTTATCTTAAATTTATCGAGATCACTCGATGCACCACGCAATTCCCTTCTCAGGGACGAAAAGTCGGCTCCAGCACGAACGAGTAGGTTTCTAACTACTGCCACAATTTTCACCCCCGGGAAACACAAAAAAGGACGGTTTTCCGTCCTTCGCGTTTCGTTTAATATGTTGTGCCGCCTAATGCCGCGTTTATTTTTTTCACCTCCGCGAGCATATCAGCTGCCGTTTGAGGTACCTTCTCTTCTTTTTCTAACTTGTAACCAAAAGCATCTTCAAATGTTGGGAATTTCTTCATAAGTGGCAGCAAGGCGCCCATATAGGTGAACATTGCCTGACTTTTTTCCGCTTCTTCTTTGGCACTATAAAATTCTTCAATATGGATATTCAACTCTCGCGGGGTCATTAGCTCATACTCGCTTATTGTTAAACCAGTCCGTAGAGCCATCCGTTTTGATTCTCCCCAGTCAAACGGCTTCTCATTTTCGCCATCTACTGGTTCGTCTTCCCTTGAGGTTGTTCGTTTCCCTCTTCGTTCTCAGTGAATGATACTATAATAGCTTCTGTAATTTTTTTCATATAATATTTTGGCGAAACTGAATCTAACAAGTCTTCCATTTTTTCAATTGTCAATGGTTCAGGATCGTCTTTTGAATCTTCCAACACTCCGCAGTAAATAATTGCTTCAAACTGCTCATATCCAATATCACCATCGACTACTTGCTCCATCGTTAGTCCTGTCATTGCTTGCATTTTCTTTAAAGCCTTATGTCCAAAACGCATTTCCCTTGGTCTATCTAATTTAATAATTACAACATCGTTTTTATTTTCTTTTGCCATTAAAAATCATCCTTTCAAAATAAAAAAATCAGGTCAGAACTTGAAAGCTCGGACCCGTATTAATTAGGCAGTTTTGATTACTACAACTTCATAGACCTTCTGAGCCTTCCCTGACTCAAACGCGATGATTGTAAGTTTTCTTCCTACATTAATTGTTAAAGGAATTGCAACTGATGGAGATCCACTAACCAAATCTTGTGAATACACGCCGTTAACATATAACTTGATGGAATGAGCTGCCGCTGTTGCCGTTACAGTAACCGACGCAGCGGTGACGCTACCGAAAGAATAGTTTGAATTAGCGTTAGTAAACGCAGGAGACAGCGTTCCGCCAGTACCAGTAAGTGATAATGCAGACAATCCTGCACTTGGCGTTGTTCCAAGGGATGGCGCTCCTGATACTTTAACAGTTGCTTCAAAGCTTATGGCATCCTCTAGTTCTGCACTTGTGGAAAATTTCGTTACAACACCATTAAACGTCCAAGTGGCGCCGAGTGAAGCAGGGAAAATTATGCTGTAAGCATCCGTTGATCCTGCTTGAAAAGATGAATAAACCGCCATCTGCCCGTTTGTATCACCTGGTTCGAAGAAACCTGAAATACTTAGTTCTCCACCATCTTTAAAACCACCAATAAATTCACGATATCCGCCATCGCTACTTAATGTTGTAACATCAATTGTTTCTGCTGATAAATCTAATCCGTTAATTGACTTAATTCCTGCAACGGAATTTGCACCTATTTGCAGAATGGTACCTACTGAACGTTTTGGCACAAAAAAACCTCCTCATATATGAACAATAAATTCAATTACACAGCGATGAAGTTTTGGAAGAGGCTCGTATAACTCGACTGGCCTCTCATATTTCAATTCCTGTACAAAAGGGCCTTCCTTACCAATTACTCTTGATTCAAAACTTATTAGCTTGTCTATGACTAACGCTGTTAATCGTTTCATTTCCTTGTATGTTCCTGCGATTATATTAAGATCGACTTCGATCTCCTTGCTGTTGGTGTAACCTGATAGATTCTTTTCTCGAAGCCCTTCGCTGGATGAATAAGCAATATAAGGCGCCGGCACTCCCTCTGTCGCCACGAGTGGAAAGATTTTCGATGAAAAACCTTCAATTTCTCTCAGCTCGAGAACTAATGCTGGTTCAAACTCCATTACCTCACCCGCTACTCATAATTTTGGTTACTTCTGTTTTGGCTACATCAAGGATCTTGGCCTCAATTTTCTGCTCGTTATCATCAAGAGACTTTCTTAGATAACGAAAACCAGGAATATATTTACCGCTTTTGGTCATAAATCCGTATTCTTGTGATGCTGGATAATAAGATCGCTTGCCTTCAGCAGATACTTTGACAAAAACGTTGTTCATAGCGGGGTCCATCATGATGTCATATACAGCTTTGCCCGCCTTAACGCGCCTCTCCTTTTTCATGACGATCCCTTTTTTGAGATTGCCTTCATCTACTGGAGCATTCTGCTTCGCATCTATTCGGGCAATTGCAGAACCTGCTCGAGCTGCCTTGTTAGCTACTTTCTGAGGTGACTTCCCAAGCCTCTGAAACATTTGCTGAAGCTCCCGAATACCTTGAATGTCTGTTCTCCTAGCCATTAGACACCCGCTTTACATAAATGAGCAGCTCGCGGCCTTGGCCCATTACATCAATGACTGACAGAATATCGTAAACATCAGATCCGTGGTAAACCCGCATCTCATTTTCAATACCTTTTGTAAATCGACATCGAAATTTAACCTCTACTAAGCTTTGAGCTGCCTCAGCAGCGAAATACTCCCTACCCAGCAGCGGCTCTTTAGATGACCAAATCGTTTTTACCGTTACCCATTCATTTAAACTAGCTCCATACTCATCTTGTGGTGGTTGTCGCTTCTTGATCGTAATTTTGTGCCTGAGCTTAAACGTCAGTGAGTTTTTGTTCTCCGCACATGTCATAGTGGAACAATCCTGTCTGCTGAAAGTAGCGAGTAAACTGCTCTAGGAGGATCACAATATCCATTTTCGAACCAATAGCAAATAAGCAGGACAATGGCCTGCTTAATCTTTGCTGGGATGTCCTCAGGCGCATCGCCATAACCAGTCACATAGCGCATAATGATTCCGTTAGTGGCTGCCAGTCGAACATTAGGCCATGAAGCACCTCGTTCTCTTATGATCCGAGCAGGTTCCGAGAAGTCGTCAATTACATAGTTTGAAGTTGGCCACTCTGATATGACTCCCTCGGAATCTTTGTAACTGACTGATGCGACGTTTTGAATTTTTGGACGTGGAAGTATAATGCTATTTCCATTCGGCCAACRATCCAATGCAAGCTCAAAAGTCTGCGTTATATATGCTCGATTTTGATGGGTTTCACACCATTCCCGAGCAGCTGGGAGTAATTCGTTAAGCTGCTCGTCGAATGAATCGTCATCCAGATCAATTCTTAACTGTGTTTTAATCTGATTTAACGTCACCGGCTCCACTATCGGAGCTATCACCTGTTTCAACTTCAGCAACCGACTCACCCTCTTTCAATTTCTGCAGGGCATTTTTTGCTTTATCTAAACCTCTAACCTTTTCGCCATTTGGCAACTCGTAATAACCGTTGCCGAGCTTTTTAAGACCCTCAATTTCGTCATCATCCGCCATTTCATTTCCAACAATGCCTGCATTCTTTGCTCGAATGTATTGCTCATCATCAAGCTCCAACAAATCACCAGGATATTTCCTTTCACCATCCAAATCGATGCACTCAGAGATTACTTCATACTGTTTCATACGCGTCTCCCCAATCTAAATAGGGCAGCCGAAGCCGCCCATGATTTTTATACTCCAGGAACGTCAAGAATTACGTAAGGTGTAACTTTTGTCACCTTGTTTTCAAGCGTCAGAGGAGCAGTAACCCATGGCTTACCATCAACGTTCCAGAACACTTTGATGACTGTTTTGTTTTGTTTAAACAAGACATGTTCCGATGCCGCGATAAATGGTCCAGAACCATCTTTGATCAGGTAGTATGTGAGATCAAGAAGCATCAGATCGCCCTTAGCTCCAAGAACGGCTGTTTTTCCAGTGAATACGATAGGGATACCCGAAAGTGTAGATGGAATGCCCCGTGTTGCATCACCTTGAATGAAGATGAAGTTACCAGCACCATCTTTAAGCGTCATGATTTGTGGGAGAGCGGATTGATTAGCGACCCATACCGCACCCGAAACAGATTCGGGAAGTAACGCAGCGTACATCATCACTGTATCGATGYATGAGATTTTGCTTGCCACTTCACGCTTAACAGCAATCCCTCCAGCAGCTCCGAGAACACCTGTGGGTTTTCCTGTTCCACTACCTGTCAAGAATGCGATATCCTCAGCCGCCGCCATAGCGCCTTTTAGAAGATTGCTAATGAATGAATTAGCAGCAGTCCAGTTACGCAAGAGTTTGTCAGTGATTACCGTTGTGGCTGCAACTTCATATGGGGACAAAGATACTTCTTTCAAGCTTGCGTTTGTATCAGGCTTTTCCGCGCCCTCCGCGATCCATGCAACTTCTACACCGCCATATACGCCGTTCGCGCCTTGGTCAAGTGCTGGCATTGTGATCTTAGCATCAGGTGGATCTCCGGCAGGGATAACCGTAGCGCGAGAACGTACAATATTTGCAGCTGGAGAGATCATTTTCACATTAGGATCAAATTGCGTTGGAACAGCGAAACCACCACCAGCGCCTGCTCCCATCGACCATTCGTTTTGAACTTTGCCAGGCAGCAATTGTCCGTGGAATGCTTCCGGAACTCCAAAACCGCCACCCTCGCCCTGACCGACAGGCAATTCATTCAAACGACCTTTAGGGTCGCCGAATCTGATAGCGTGTACGACTTCACCGAGATTTTTAAAACCACCATCATTTTTCTGTTCTGCTTGTATGGGTGCTCCGGCAACAGCTGATGGGCGGAAAATAGCGGTTTGTGGTTGGCTAAGTGCAGCAGCGCGGGCTGCCATCGTGTTTGCACGACCCTCTTTAGTTTGAGCTGCTTTGATTTTGTTCTCAAAAGTACCGAATTCTTTCTCTAGAGTGACGAATTCCGCTTCCTCAACTTCAGTCAACTCGCGTCCTTCGGACTCAGCAAGAGATAAAATAGCAGTTTGTTTTTCAAACACTTCAGCACGCGCTTGAAGTAGTTCGTCGAGCGTGTCCTCACCTGCTGCAAATTGTTGCAAATCCAATTTCAAAAGATATTTCTTAGCTTTGGCTTGTTGTTTCATTGATTCAACACTCTCCCTTGGAGGTTTAGTTTTTTTTGCAATAAAGAAAGCGGCACCTTAGGTG
>NZ_JBFRDK010000213.1:0-9595 GCF_052113545.1 Paenibacillus sp. TAF43_2 | reverse complement strand
CGTTAGCAAGACCGGCCTCCACCCCTTGGATAGGCGTAACGAAGGAATGAGAGGGCTTTGACCCGTTAAGACATGGGAGTGAAAACCTCCAAGGGCGGCGTGGAGAATGCGTGCAGTAAATGGAAGTATATGGGGCGACAATACCCCCCTTTATTCCCGTGCGCCTTCATGTTGCCGAAGTCTAACACGGCGTTCCCCTTCTTGTCTTTCAGCCCTTACCAACCGGGCGAAATCCTGCGAATAAGCGAGCAATCGTGAGAAAATCATATCGTACCAAGGGAGTTCAATGATTTGGTCGAAATTATCAATTGATTATGCTGGTCTAAGTCGTTTAATGCATCATTGACTGATTCATATGAAAAACTCCTCACAATTATTTGATTCTCAATTAAATATACATTACCATCCATATTTCGCTCTAAATAATCCATTAGCCCCGATTTCGTACAGATTGAACACCATCTCGTCTGACCATCATTAAATAAAATAGAGATCTCGATGTGTTCTAATGAATTCGCACTTGAATCCTCAACTGAATTGTCAAATTTCCAACTAACTATAACGGGTACACTAATTCCAGAACTTACGAAATAATACTTCTTAAACCACCTGGATCGGTTGTTGTCACCTTTTATTTTAAACTGTTCTTTTTCTTCATCCTCAGCTATCACTTCATATTCATTACCACGAGTCAATGCTTCTAAATAAGGACCAATGTCATTACAAACTACAATTTTACTAGTCATTTTTCACACCCTCATCGTCCTAGAACATTTATTAGTGCTAGATAATAAGTATAGCTCTGAAGTCGCATGCTGCGTTAAACTGCCTGTTAGCTCAACAAGCCGCCGAACGCCGACTGCCTGTTGTTTGTAATTCTGCATCAAAAAAAACACTTCGGACATTTTAACACTTTCCTATTAATCGGTTGCCACGCTTCTAAACAGTTTGAACATAGTACCCAACCATCCTCTAATTTCTCTAATTGGAAAGAATTGTTCACTATAATTTCATCACCAAATCGACTTTCTCTTCCCATCCATTCGGAGACTTCGCGATATAACATTTTACGACAGACAAATACATTGCCATCGAGATTTATCGTTATTTCAGGAGTTTCATTGGCTTTAGAAATATGAATTGTACCAAAAGAATTATATATTTCGTAATTCAATTTAGGTAAGTTCATTTCGACAACATCACCTAGAAGGAGTTCGACAGCGGATGGTTTTTCCCATTGACGTTGAATAAGGATTCTCATATTGTACTTAAAGCCGCAAACCATCGATAAATGTTTATCAATGTATGCGTCATTTATTAAGTGGAATTCCTTAATTAAACCATCATGAAATCCATTGACAGAATCAAAAAAACAATCCATCTCTTCTTGTGTTTTTATTTCAATATAACTTTCAACGGAATCCTGGATTGCCATGTTTCCACCTTTTTTTTTGGAGAGTAACACTTATCACTGTCTTCTTTCTATACAATTATTGAACAATTTCTAATTACAGTATTCTCGACAGCTCTTTAACTATCCTGCCCGTTCATATTAAGGTTCAACTAGATAGATCCTTATACCGCAGCCATTGTCAGATGGGTCACCTTATAAACAAAAAAAAACCACCCCGAAGGGTGGTCCGTACTCATGATGAGCACTATAGGATTTGGATAGGAGTGGAGAGAAACCATACTGTACCTTTATTATATGTATACGCTTCCATTTTGTCAATAAGCGTTTTCATTTTGTTCGAAATAAATTGTAAACGCTTTTTTTAATCAAAAATGACGAACACCCGATTAAAGGTGTACGTCATAGCCTTTAGCAGTAAGTACGATAACAGCCTGATCCAAATACTCTTGGCTTCGGAAAGAAAGTCTTAGAACGCCCGGCACGTCTTCTCTGCTCTCAATAATATGAATGTTGCTCAGGTTGATAAGGCTGTTCCCAAGCTCACTTGTGATTTTACCGATAATACCAGGATGATCTGGGATATCGACATAACAGTCAAATGCAGAATGAATCATGCCTTTGCGGCGCTCAGGCATTTTGCTGCGGAATTGACCTGCTGTTTCAAAAGCTTCAGCAATCGCATCCCCATCTGAACTCTCCAGCATGGACACAAATTTATCTGTTTCCTTGCTCCAATCGCGCAGCAGCTCAAGCAAAACCTTGCGATTATTAATTAATATATCACGCCAAATAATCGAATCGCTTGATGCTATCCGTGTAATATCGCGGAAGCCCCCTGCTGCTAACGATTCATATAGCAAATTATTTTCGTTATATCCGCGAACCTGATTCACAAGCGACACGGCAATGATATGCGGCAAATGGCTTATCGCGCCTGCTATCTCATCGTGCTCTTTCGCATCAACTTTTACGATATTCGCTTTCGTATGGCTGAGTAGATCAACTAGACGCTCTACTGATTCCTCAGGCGTATTCTCATCAGGTGTAAGCACATAGAAGGCGTTCTCGTACAGATGCGAAGATGCCGCTTCAACTCCTGTACGCTCAGAGCCAGCCATCGGATGCCCGCCAATAAAAGTAGCTTGTCCAAAATCAAGTGATTTTGCACATGCCATAACAGAAGCCTTCGTGCTCCCAGCATCTGTAATGATACAGCCGGGTTTTAATTTAAACGCACTGAGCTTCTCGATATACTCCTCAATGTTGCCGACCGGTACACAAACGAATATAAAATCTGCTTGCTCGGCCGCTTCTTGCATTGAAGTCGTTGCAAAATCAACCACACCACGCTGCATGTACTTCTCTACCTGCGAGGGGCGGTTTGAATGTCCGATTACTGTAATATCTGGTTTTCCTTTAAAACAAAGGGCGATCGAACCACCGATCAACCCTACTCCAAAAATCGCTACAGTCGTCATAACTTTATCCTTGCACCGCCGATTCCTGCAAAACCTGTTCTAGTGCTGTAATGAATTTTTCATTTTGCTCACTTGTACCAACTGTAATCCGAATATGATTCGGGTAGTAAATCCAGCGCGGTCTTGAAATAATTCCTCTGCGCAGCAAACCGTCGAATACTTCAGGTGATGAACGCTTCACATCTACCATTACGAAGTTGCCGTATGCAGGGAAGTAAGATAAGCCAAGGCGATCAAATTGCTCCGACAAATATGCAAGACCTTGTTTATTTTGGTCACGACAATATTCAATAAATGCTTTGTCAGCAAGTGCTGCTTTCGCTGCAGCTTGTGCCGCTCGCGACGTGTTGAAAGGTTCACGTACCTGATTAGTATAACGAATGACATCAGGATGCCCAACGCCATAACCAATCCGCAATGCAGCTAGGCCAAAAATTTTCGAAAAAGTTCTCAGCACGATTAAATTGCGGTGCTCGCGCAGCAATTGTATTCCGTCTGGAAACTGTGGGTCATCGATATATTCCCCGTAGGCTTCATCAAGCACAACAAGCACATTCGTCGGCACCTGCTGCAAAAACTCAGAAAGCTCAGGCAGTGTGACAATGGTACCCGTTGGATTATTCGGATTGCAAATCCAAATGATTTTAGTTCGCTCAGTAATTTTAGACAGCATTGCAGGCAAATCATGCTTGCCATCTTTTAGAGGAACCTCTATGATCGTTGCATTCTCAATTTCTGCATTATGCTTGTATTGCGGGAAGGTTTCGTCCGCCATAATCGTTTCGTCGCCAGGAACGATAAACGCTCTATTAATCATAAGAATAATTTCACTGGAGCCCGTGCCAAAAATAATTTGGTTCGTATCTACGCCAAGCTCTTCCGCAAGTGCAGCCGTTAGTTCAACGCTCGCACCATCTGGATAAATATTAAAACTGCCTAATTCTTCAATGACTGCTGCTTTAACTTGTTCAGAACAGCCAAACGGATTTTCATTAGATGCAAGTTTGATGACTTCTTTTAACCCTAGCTCCCTCTTAACATCTTCAACCGGCTTTCCAGGTTGATAGACGGGAAGGTGGACGATATTACTTTTGGGCTGCATGAGCCGTTCACCTCTTTTATAATTGACTAGTCTCATTACTCGACATCCATTGTCTCATATCTGTGTTAGGTTTTAAAGTTTTTTTAACACAAGATTGGTCTATTGCGCAAGATTATATCGAAATTGTGATATATGTTTAATGAACTTATGATGCAAAAGACACTTTTTTTAATCAATGGTTCGGTTTCTGTGTATAAAATGAATTGAAGAACATCCGCTTCCATGCCAATAACACTTCAAAATCATCATTAGAAATTGATTTTTCAAGTTCTTCATTCAAATAACGGACATCAGATCCCTTATTTGATGATAATCATGCTTTTTCTCGATATAACGGACATAGGATCCCTTATTTCTAAAAATTCAATACAATTGAACGCCTTTTAGATAAAATAGCGGATTCTACGTCCGTTAAATAATAATTTTAGCCAATTATTCTAAAATAACGGATCTTATGTCCGTAAGCTAGCTTCAAAAGTTACTTTTCAAATTAACAGCTTCGTGCTTCTCCATTTTTCCTTGCGCTTTACCATCCGTCCTCTCCACCCCCGAATCACCGTACCGAAATCCCTCAAAAACAGCTCCCTGCTACAAATTCCTCTCTTAACCCGATAAAGCAAAAAAAGCTCTCCTAGACCAAGTCTAGAGAGCTTTCCGCTATTATTAATATACTACGTCGATTACAAGCCACTTCCGCAGCGTATAACTTCCTTTATCTAAAACAGTCCGCTTACCCTTTAAGCTGAGCAACAAAATCGCCGATTTGTTTAAGTCCCGCTTCACGCGTAACAGCATCATTCAGCAGTGGAATGGCATCTTCTATCGTACGCACAATTGCACTGCCCACGATCACGCCGTCACATTGCTTTTCAAAGCGAGCAACCTGCTCACGGCTGGAAATGCCAAAGCCAACCGCAATTGGCAAATCGGTCGCTTCGCGTACCATCGAGAGGAATTCATCAATACCCGTATGAAAATCAGCTCTCACGCCTGTTACGCCAAGAGATGAAACGCAGTAGACAAATCCTTTTGCTTTGCGTGAAATACGTGTTACCCGATCCTTGGATGTCGGTGCCACAAGAGGAATAAGATGTACATTAGCTGCTTCCGCAAGCTGCCTAACCTCTTCATCTTCTTCGATTGGCAAGTCAGGAATAATAAGACCACTGATGCCTTTGCTCTGTACTAGCTCGAAAAATGCTTCAAGCCCATATTGGAACACCGGGTTGTAATAAGTGAACAATATGAATGGAATTTTAACGCCGGCCTCACGTGATTGTTCAGCTATTTCAATACAATCCTTAATTGTAATGCTGTTATGGCGCAATGCTCGCTCAGATGCACGCTGGATAACAGGACCATCCGCTAGCGGGTCGGAGTACGGCACGCCAAGCTCGATCATGTCAGCGCCTGCCTTCTCGAGCGTTTGGATGATAGCAACCGAAGTAGCTAGATCAGGATCACCCATCGTAACAAAAGGAATTAACGCCGTTTTGCCTTCAGACTTCAGCCTTGCAAATGCTGTATCAATGAGATTCATGCTTATTTACCCCCAAGTAACCCATAATTGCTTCTACGTCCTTATCTCCACGTCCGGATAAGCTGACAACGACGACTTTGTCTTTATCAAGCGTAGGCGCAAGCTTAATCGTCTGAGCGATCGCATGTGCTGATTCCAGAGCTGGAATAATGCCTTCTGTGCGCGATAGCAGCTGCAAAGCATCTAGCGCCTCAGCATCCGTTACAGGAACGTATTCAGCACGTCCGGAATCTTTCAAGTAGGCATGCTCTGGTCCAATACCAGGATAATCAAGTCCCGCTGAAATCGAATGCGCAGGTTGAACCTGTCCATACTCATCCTGCAGCACATAGCTCATCGAGCCCTGGAATACACCGTGACGTCCTTTGGTCATTGTTGCCGCATGCTCAATCGTATCTACACCGCGGCCAGCAGCCTCAACGCCAAGCAGCTTCACGCTGTCATCATTGATAAATGGATAGAAAATCCCCATTGCGTTGCTTCCGCCGCCAACAGCTGCAACAACATAATCCGGCAATCGACCTTCTTCAGTCAATATTTGCTTGCGAGCCTCGTCGCCAATGATACGCTGGAAATCACGAACCATCATGGGATAAGGATGCGGGCCTGTAACTGAACCCAAAATGTAATACGTATCTTCAACATGGCTAACCCAGTAACGAAGGGTTTCGTTGCATGCATCTTTAAGTGTTCTCGTCCCTGATAGAACGGGCACAACTTCAGAGCCAAGCAGCTGCATCCGGAAAACATTAAGCTGCTGACGCTTCATATCTTCCTCGCCCATAAATACTTTGCATTCTAGACCAAGCAAAGCTGCTATCGTTGCAGAAGCAACGCCGTGTTGTCCTGCGCCTGTTTCTGCAATGATTTTTGATTTACCCATACGTTTGGCAAGTACGCCTTGACCAATCGTATTATTAATTTTATGTGCACCTGTATGGTTCAGGTCTTCACGTTTTAAGTAGATTTTCGCGCCGCCAAGATGCTCGCTAAGTCGTTCTGCATAGTATAGTGAAGTCGGACGACCTGAGTATTTATGCAACAAGTAAGTAACCTCGTCTTGAAACGCTTGATCCTTGGAATAATGCTGATAAGCTTCCTCTAGCTCTAATAATGCTGTCATTAATGTTTCTGGCACATATCTGCCGCCAAATTTGCCGAAGCGTCCATTCTCATCTGGTACTTGTGTCATGCTTCCATCACCCTTCTTACAAATAATCGGATTTTCTCAATATCTTTCCGTCCATCCGTCTCAACACCGCTTGATACATCTATCCCGTTTGGCGCATATGTCTTTAGCAGCTCTTGCACATTTCCTGCATGCAGACCACCTGCTACATACAAAGTAATGCCAAGCTCCTCAGCTGCTTGCATATATTCTTTTATCGCTTCCCAATCGAAGGTTTGACCCGTGCCGCCGCCAGGTGCGTCTATCAGTACGGCATCAACAGCAGCTCGGTATGGCGTTAATCGCTCTAGAGCAGACATTGGCGAGCTGCCCTCGGCTTCCTTCTTCATGGAAAATACTTTCCATACTTGAACGTTCAGCTGCTCACGCACCATTTGGCAAAACGCTGCCGATTCATTGCCATGCAATTGAACCACGTCTAAAGGAGCGACTAACAAAAGTTCTTGCAGATTAGCAAAGGTTTCATTTACGAATACGCCAACCGTTCTCGGGCGCTCACCACCAGCTGCCTTTAACTTCGAAGCCGCTGATATAAGCTGCGATGCAGTCGACTTTTCCACCAATCGCTTGCTGGGTGCAAAGATGAAGCCGATTTCGTGAATAGGCAATCCATCCATCTGCTGAATCGTTTGCACATCCATCAGACCACAAATTTTGATACGCGTCTGCTGCTTCATCGAACGGTTACCGCACCCATTAAATCAATAACCGATTGTCCTACTTGCTCATGCCGCATAAAATATTCACCAATCAATACACCATGAGCGCCGATTGACTTTAAGTAATCCATATCGCTATTACCCGCAATTCCGCTCTCGCTAATGACAGTAACATTTTTTGGCATAAGTCCGATTAACTCTTCGGTCGTTTTTAGATCCGTAACGAATGTTTTCAAATCACGGTTATTAATGCCGATGAGCGTTGCTTTGTCCAGCTCCAGAACGCCTTCCAGCTCTTCTTTGTTGTGCACTTCTACGAGCACATCCATCCCAATCGACTTCGCAAGATCATGAAACTCACCAAGCTGCGTTGGCGTCATAATAGCTGCGATGAGCAAGATTGCGTCCGCTCCGATTAAGCGCGCCTCATAAATTTGACGATGGTCAATCGTAAAATCTTTTCTTAATAGAGGTACCTTTACCGTTTTTTTCACGGCCTGCAGAAATTCATTAGATCCTTGAAAGTAATCACGATCCGTCAACACTGATATACAATCCGTACCAGCTGCTTCATATTGTGAAGCAAGCGTAGTTGGCTCAAAATCAGCACGAATCAGCCCTTTTGAAGGCGACGCCTTCTTTACCTCGGCAATCAGTCCCATACTTCTGTTGCGGCCAGCTGCCGATAATGCATGTTCAAAGCCGCGGCATGCTTCCATCTCCGAAATTTGTTTCTCCACCTGTGCAAGGTCAAAGCGAGCCGCCAGCTCCTCAACCTCAGTTCGTTTTGTAGCTACAATTTTATCCAGAAACATTTGCCAACTCTCCTGTCGTATGAATAAGACTAACGAGCTTCCGCTGCGCCTCGCCTGAATCGATCACCTTGGCAGCAATCTCTGCCCCCTCGCGAAGCGATTGTGCCTTCCCGCCTACATATATACATGCTCCTGCGTTGGCTAGCACGATATCACGATAAGCCCCGCGCTGCTCGCCTGAGAAAATAGAACGAATAAGTGCTGCGTTTACTTCCGGCTCACCACCCATAACATCCGCAATCGGCCACCTTGTTAGTCCAAGCTCCTCTGGCGTAACATCGTAGGTTTTCACAACACCGTTTAATAACTCAGATATTTGTGTAGGTGCAGAGATGCTAATTTCATCAAGCCCATCATGACTGCTTACAACCATCGCTCTTTTTAGTCCAAGCTCGCCGAGCACCTCGGCAACCGTAGAGGTGCGGCTCCGATCGTAGAATCCAAGAAGCTGTCTATCTGCTCCAGCGGGATTTGTGAGCGGTCCAAGCATGTTGAAGATTGTTCGAATACCGAGCTCACGCCGCGGAGCAGCAGCATGGCGAAGCGATGGATGATACAACTGCGCAAACATAAAGCAAATGCCGATATCCTCCAAGCATTGTGCGGCTTGTTCAGGAGTTATCGTAATTTGTACGCCAAGCGCCTCCAGCACATCAGCACTGCCCGTTTTCCCAGACATCGCGCGATTGCCATGCTTGGCAACTCGGATGCCTGCCGCCGCAGCAATAATGGAGGAAGCAGTTGAGATGTTGAATTTATGAATACCTGATCCTCCGGTGCCACATGTATCGAGCAAACCTTCTTGTTCAGTATGGAGATGGCTGGAATGCGCGCGCATTGCCTCAGCGAACCCGGTTATCTCCTCCTTCGTCTCGCCTTTCATCCGCAGCGCAGTTACGACGCCAGCTATTTGTACAGCTGTTGCTTCGCCGTTCATGATGATGTTCATCACCATTTCTGCTTGCTGCCTCGTCAAACTTGAGCCGCCAATAAGCTGGTTCAGCGCTTGCTGCATCGTTATCGCTTCGGTTGCCTGCATTATTGACCAATCCCCTCTCCGACCTTGACGTAATAATCCGAGTTAATGGAATTGAAGGAATCCGGTGCACTTTTTGGCTGTGCAAAAATCGCTTCAGCCGCACGAATAGCTTTAAGGCTGCCTTTCGCCTTGTTGACCGTCTCCAAATATTCGCTCTCCGGAACAGAATCCCAAACGATTCCCGCTCCTGCTTGTACATAGGCTTTACCGTTCTTAAAAATAATGGTGCGGATCGTAATACAAGTATCCATTGTACCGCCAAAGCCCAAGTATCCAATTGCTCCTGCATATGCGCCGCGCGCTTCATTTTCCAGCTCCGCAATGATTTCCATTGCTCTTAGTTTAGGTGCGCCAGATAC
>NZ_JBFRDK010000212.1:0-9608 GCF_052113545.1 Paenibacillus sp. TAF43_2 | reverse complement strand
CGGTATAGGAGATGACGAGCCCCATCTGAAAGGAATTCCGCTTGTTCAGCAATTTCAATATATTTTCGACTATACGGGCACAAATTTTGCAGGTTACATCCTTGGGAGAGGCAACAAGCCTGGCGATATTTTGCAAGATACCATTGCTTTGGCCACTGTGGAGGAAATCCGGAAAAAGTGGCATACTTAATCAAAATTTAAATTTAGAGGAATTCACACGTTGTAACAACATCTGAATTCATTTTATAATGTAAAGAGGCAGGGAGGTGATAGGAATGGCAAATCAAATTGCCGGGAAAAGTAACTGCTCATGCAAAGCCTAATATTAGGGCGATACTTTGCGTGGGGCCGGACTGAAATATTTTCGCCCAATGGAGCTCATATCGTTTCTAATAAAAGCTTTGCACCTTATATTTTTTTCATTAAAAATAAGGGGCTGAACAGCTATGAATAAACCATTTATTAGAAACCATCAATATAATTTAATTAAGAAACAAGCACATCTGCTTCAAACTGCTTGCAACACGGTATCCGATCCGAAAGTAGTTGAAGCGGTTAGGTATAGTACGCAAACAAAGATTTCCGAAGCATTCCCGGACGCAACTGATCTTCAAAAGCATGAGTTAGAGAAGCTTGCAACGTTAAATAGGACAGAAGAAATTCAATCCTATTTGCAATCGCTGCAGCCATTGATGTCGGAATTCACTCAAGTAACGGCAGCTCAAATAAAAAAGCTGTTCCCAAAAGTCAAAAAGCTAAAGGTACCCGATTTAGATGATATTGACTACCGTTATGTTACGTATATGGGTTGGACCGATATCGCATCTAATAAGCTGTTTCTTATTTACCGTCAAGACGGACAGCTTATCGGCATTGAAGGAAAGTTTACGCCAACAAATAAGAAAAGCAACTGTTTTTTGTGCAATAGACATGAAGAGGTTGCGTTATTCACGGCCATTACGAAATCAAGGCCTGCTAATGCTTCACCTGATTACTACAAGGCGATTGGAAATTATATGTGCGTTAACAGCAAAGCCTGCAACGCAAATATAACCGATGTTACCGTTTTAGAGAAATTCTTCAGCAACTTTATTGGAAAACATGAATCATAAAATGAAAAGAAGCATCAGAAATTTTGATGCTTCTTTTTTTGTTGTGATTTGCTTCTTCCAGTATCACTGATTGCAGTCTACACAAGTTCTTCAAAAGTGTTGGTTACAATGAGGATAAGGAATAGTGGATAGGAGGACAAAAGAACAAATTTGAAAAATAGAAATGAAAAGACGTTTCCAAAATACCCATTGGGGGTATAATGCAAATAACATACTGAACGAATAAACAGAGGAGTGTAATATAAAATGAAAAAACAATTGGTTTTACTTAGTGTTGCTGCGGTAATCGCTTTAAGTGGATGCGGTAAAAACGAAAATGCTGAGAACGCGATGACCAGCAATCAAGGTGAAGACCACTCGCAAATGAATCACTCCAATAGCAGTCAGCTTCCAAAAGGGTTAAAAGAAGCTACGAATCCAACCTACAAGGTGGGGAGTGAAGCGATTATAAAAGCAGACCACATGGCAGGAATGAATGGAGCTACAGCAACAATTGTGGGCGCCTATACGACTACTGCCTACGCCGTATCTTATACTCCAACAACAGGCGGCGAAAAAGTGACCAATCATAAGTGGGTTATTCAAGAAGAAATTAAAGATGCAGGCGACAAACCCTATGAGCCAGGTACAAAAGTAATCCTTCAAGCAGACCATATGGCGGGTATGAACGGCGCAACCGCAACAATTGATTCCGCAGAGCAAACCACGGTTTATATGTTTGATTACGTTCCAACCACTGGGGGAGAAAAAATGAAAAACCATAAATGGGTAACGGAAAGCGAGCTTTCACCGAAGTAATCAACCGTTTCTGAACAAACGACGATTCTTTCTCAATATTAGAGAGAATCGTCTTTTTTTATACAGGAAAACGAAACTTTTTTACAAGTAATGGAGTCTAATCCTAATTTGACATTAAAAATTAGCCGCAAATAAGTTTCAAAATAAGAAAATGAACATAACCAGTTTAAACACATCTCATGTGTTGGACTGGTTTTTTGTTTTAGAGGTAAGAAGCTTAGATTTGTTTTATTATCATTGAATCGCATACGATTTCCGTAATATTACATCTTATAGCTCGGTCAATTATGTCTTTATAATGTAAGGGTGTGATAACGAGAGGAGGGATGTCTATCATTCTATAATGAACTAGGAAAGTGAACGGAAGGCTATACGGAAATCGCATAAAAGTGAAACAATCTTTTTTGTAAACGCTGCCATTCGTACGTTTTTCGGTAGATCGCACATTTCTCGCACCCCCACATTATTGAGGAGGAATATAATGCGCAATAAGTATTTTGCATGGTCGCTCATCGTTACCATGTTATTCTCGACCTTGCTCCTATCTACTGGACCGTTTACTCCCGTTTCTGCTGCAGCTGGATCAAATCTGTCAATCGGCAAAGACGTTACAGCAAGCGGCCAATCTCAAAACTACAGCCCAAGCAATGTGAAAGACAGCAACCAAGGAACGTATTGGGAAAGTGCAAATAACGCATTTCCACAATGGATCCAAGTCGATCTCGGCTCAAATACTAGCATCGACCAGATCGTATTAAAGCTGCCTGCAGGCTGGGAAACCCGGACACAAACACTTGCGGTTCAAGGCAGTATTAATGGAACAACGTTTACGAATATTGCAGCTTCTACCGGTTATGTATTTAATCCGGCGGTTGCAAGCAATTCGGTCACAATTAACTTCGCTTCAACGAACACACGTTATGTTCGCTTGAATTTTACAGGCAATACGGGCTGGCCAGCGGCACAGTTATCCGAATTCGAAACTTATGGCACTGCGCTGACACCGTCACCTACCCCTACGTCAACGCCTACGGGCACCTATCAGGCTGAATCTGCTGCATTGTCCGGCGGAGCGAGCGTAAATACGGATCATACCGGCTATGCCGGCACTGGATTTGTTGACGGCTACTTAGCACAAGGTGCGACAACAACGTTTACGGTCAATGCAGCCGCGGCAGGCAGCCGCAACGTGACACTCAAGTACGCCAATGCAAGCGGAAGCACAAAAACAATAAGCATCTACGTTAACGGAACAAAAATCCGCCAAACCTCACTTCCAAACCTTGCGAACTGGGATACGTGGGGAACAAAAGCAGAGGCTCTCACTTTAATTGCAGGCTCCAATACGATTGCTTATAAATACGATGCAGGCGATTCCGGCAATGTCAATCTTGACCAAATCACAGTTGATTCAACGATCATTACACCTACACCTTCTCCTACAGCAACGGCAACTCCTACGCCAACGGTGACACCAACAGCAACAGCAACGCCATCTCCAACTCCTACGCCATCAGTGACACCAACACCAACACCAACACCAACACCAACAGCAACGCCTACGACTCCACCAGGTGGAAACATCGCTATTGGCAAAGCTATTAGCGCATCATCCAGCACACAAACGTTTATCGCAGCGAACGCAAACGACAATAACACCGCCACTTATTGGGAAGGCGGCAGCGCTTCGAGCACCTTAACTCTCGATCTTGGGGCGAATCATGACATTACATCCATCGTGCTGAAGCTGAATCCTTCTACAGAATGGGGCACTCGTACACAAACGATTCAAGTACTAGGCCATAACCAAAATACAACAACCTTCGGCAGCTTAGTGTCGGCACAAGCTTATACGTTTAATCCAGCTTCGGGCAATATGATAACGATTCCGGTTACCTCGACGGTTAAACGTCTGCAGTTGAATATTACGACGAACTCCGGCGCACCTGGCGGTCAAATCGCTGAGTTTCAAGTATACGGAACGCCTGCTCCAAACCCTGATTTGACGATTACAGGCATGTCATGGGCACCGGTCTCACCAATAGAGACAAATGAAATTACACTGAACGCAACAGTTAAGAATATCGGCAACGCCAGTGCCCCAGCGACTACAGTCAACTTCTACCTTAACAACACGCTTGCCGGCTCTGCTCCAGTAGCCGAACTAGCGGCCGGTGCTTCAGCAACAGTGTCACTTAATGTTGGTGCCAAAACAGCAGCTACGTACTCAGTAAGCTCGAAGGTAGATGAGAACAATGCAATTATTGAGCAAAATGATGCCAACAACAGCTATACGAATCCATCATCACTCATTGTCGCTCCTGTAGCCAGTTCCGATTTAATTGGAACTGTATCCTGGACACCTAGTAATCCAGTTGCCAGCAATACAGTCGCTTTCAACGTTATCCTTAAAAATCAAGGAAACATTTCTTCAGCAAGCGGCACCCATGGCGTAACCGTTAATCTTAAAAATTCAGCCGGCTCTACCATTCAGACCTACAACGGGTCATATAGCGGTACTTTAGCAGCTGGCGCATCTGCAAATGTCAGTATTTCTGGAACATGGACAGCAGTAACTGGCAACTATACCGTATCAACAATCGTTGCTGTTGATGCCAATGAATTAGCAATTAAGCAAGCAAATAACACGAGTTCAACAAGTCTAGTCGTTTATTCTGCACGAGGTGCTAGCATGCCTTACAACAGGTACGATACGCAGGATGCGACTCGAGGTGGAGGAGCAACTTTACAATCTGCACCGACATTCGATCAGGCGCTTATTGCATCCGAGGCATCTGGTCAGAGCTACGTGTCACTTCCATCGAATGGCTCATATCTTCAGTGGAACGTAAGGCAAGGGGAGGGCGGAGCAGGCGTTACGATGAGATTTACGATGCCAGACTCAGCGGATGGTATGGGGCTCAGCGGATCACTTGATGTTTACGTTAATGGAGTCAAAGCCAAGACCATCCCGCTCACTTCCTACTACAACTGGCAGTATTTCGCGAGTGATCAACCAGCTGACACTCCATCCGGAGGACGTCCGCTCTTCCGATTTGATGAGGTGCACTGGAAACTGGATACAGCCCTTCAACCTGGCGATACCATACGTATCCAAAAAAGCAATGCAGACAATCTCGAATATGGTGTAGACTTCCTTGAAATCGAGCAGGTTCCAACTGCGATTGCTCGTCCGGCCAACTCAGTTTCTGTAACAGATTTTGGCGCTGTTGCAAACGATGGCCTCGATGATCTTGCAGCCTTCGAAGCTGCTGTAACATCAGCGGTTTCTACTGGAAAAATCATGTATATACCGGAAGGAACCTTCCATCTCGGAAACATGTGGAAGGTCGGTTCTGTCAGTAACATGATTAATGATATTACGATCATGGGTGCAGGCATTTGGCATACAAACATCCAGTTTACCAACCCTAATGTAGCATCGGGCGGCATTTCATTCCGTGTCGAAGGCAAGCTTGATTTTAGCAATATCTATATGAATTCCAAGCTGCGGTCGCGCTATCACGAGGGTGCTATTTACAAGGGCTTTATGGACAATTTCGGAAAAAATTCAAAGGTTCACAATGTATGGGTTGAGCACTTTGAATGCGGTTTTTGGGTAGGGGATTATGCACATACACCAGCAATTTATGCGGATGGGCTCGTGATTGAAAATAGCCGGATCCGAAATAATCTTGCTGACGGTGTCAACTTCGCCCAAGGAACGAGCAATTCGACTGTTCGCAACAGCAGCGTACGAAATAACGGTGATGATGGTCTTGCCGTATGGACGAGTAATGTAAATGGTGCCCGCGCGGGTGTCAACAATACCTTCTCGTTTAATACGATTGAGAATAACTGGCGTGCGGCTGCTATTGCATTTTTCGGCGGGGGAGGACATAAGGCTACTAACAACTTGATCATCGACACTGTCGGCGGATCTGGCATTCGAATGAACACTGTATTCCCAGGCTACCATTTCCAGAACAATACCGGCATTTTGTTCTCGGATACAACGATTATAAACAGCGGAACTAGTAAAGACCTCTACAATGGCGAACGCGGAGCTATCGATTTGGAGGCATCTAACGATTCCATCAAAAACGTGACGTTTACCAACATCGATATTATCAATACGCAGCGCAGTGCTATCCAGTTTGGATATGGCGGCGGCTTTGAAAATATCGTGTTCAACAATATCAATATTAATGGTACGGGACGTGATGGAATCCTTACATCGCGGTTCACATCACCGCATCCAGGTGCGGCAATTTACACCTATACGGGGAATGGCTCAGCAACGTTCAACAACTTGACGACTAGCAATATCGCTCATCCCAACACGAATTACATCCAGAATGGATTTGGTTTGATCATTCAATAACAGATTGATCATTCAGTAAGATCGAGAGATGGCTGAGTGGGGGAGTTCTTCGGAACTCCTCCACTTTTTTTATGTTTATCAAAGATATAAAACGAAAATGGAGAATCTCAAAATACATATTAAATATATACGATTTTAGAAAATGAATGAGAAAAACGAACAATTATATGAGCAATTAGTTGATAACGCCGTTAATTAGATAACACAAAGCGTTTAGTTAACCAAAATGTTCATGATTTAAATAAAAATAATCGGAATAATCCAAGCATTCTATGCATTAAATGAATTACCGTTCATATTTTATATATAAAAGATGCAATTCACTCCAGAAAGCAGGAGGTTATCGCATGAATGCCGAGCACAGTCAAGGACTTAATGCCATTTCGCAACCCGGTGAATTCACAGAGCTTGACCGTTTCATGTTCGAGTCGTGGGGTTATTTGATCATTCCTAATGTATTATCCGCTGACCAAGCACAGCAATGTTTGGAGGCATCTATTCGCCTGCATGAGAGAGAAGGGACAACCGGATGGGCTCAGGTTGGCCGAGGATTTGAAAGCGAACCCACGCTGGATCAGTTGATTGATCACCCTGCGGTGCTCCCAAAAGTGAGAGCATTATATGGCGATCGTTTTATTCTTCAATCCGCTTGGTGCACGAAGCAGCCGGCATTTGGAGGAGCAGGCGGCTGGCATCAGGATGGCTCAGGAGCCTACGATTTTAATCAACTAGCTTATCCGATTCCTCTTCTGCAGCTGCGCGCTTCCTATTTGCTTACTGACCAATCGCTGCCTAGGATGGGCAACATGGAAATGATTCCAGGCAGCCACAGAGCCCAAGTTCCACTCCCGGCAGACATCCGCCGCGATAAAGGTGATTTGCCTGTAGGACATGTCATTTGTGCGCCTGCCGGATCTGTATTGCTCTTCCATAACGCGGTTTGGCATCGTACATATTATCATGACGGAGATTACGACCGTTATACCGCACATTATATTTATAGTCCGCCTTGGGTTCGATTCTCCGATCGCTTTGCAAACAACAAGGACTATTTGGAGCGTACAACGCCTATGCGCCGTTATTTAGCAGGAGAATATGAGCGGCCAGACGCGCCATTTGGCGCCGGGTACCCCGCAACGGCTTTTAAAGATTAGCAATTCGCCGCTTAAACAAATATTTGAATAATGGAGGGATTTTCGAATGTTAAATGTCGCGATGATTAGCAAATGGCATGTTCATGCTGATGGATATGCAAAACACCTGCAATCACTTGGAAACGTAAACATAACAGCAGTTTGGGATGAAATAACGGAGAGAGGGCGAACGTGGGCAGCAGAGCTAGGAGCTGCTTTTGAATCTGATCTGGATACGCTGCTTCAAAGGGCAGACGTAGATGCTGTCGTCATCGATGCCCCTACCAGCATGCACGCGGAAGTCATGGTTGCTGCTGCGCAAGCTGGAAAACATATTTTCACCGAGAAATCGATGGCGCTTACGGTAGCCGAATGCGACAAAATTACGGATGCTGTACAAAAATCCGGCGTGAAGTTTTGTATATCTTTTCCCGCTCGAACAAGGCCTCACCATTTATTCGCTAAACAGCTTCTGGACGATGGGCTGCTTGGCGCCATTACGCTGCTGCGTATCCGAAATGGTCACGACGGAGCATTAAACAATTGGCTGCCTGAATACTGGTACGATGAGAAACAGGCAGGCGGCGGAGCTATGATGGATCTTGGTTGCCATCCGATGTACTTGGCAAGCTGGCTGCTTGGTGAGCCGAGACGAATTACATCTATGTTTAATTATTTTACGGGCCGGGCTGTTGAAGATAATGCACAATGCTCGATTGAGTTTGCTAACAACGCGGTTGCGCTGCTGGAAACTAGCCTTGTTACTTACTCGACGCCATCTGCGTTTGAACTATACGGTACGGAAGGGACACTGATCATATCCGGGGAAGATGTTAAATTTGTTTCCAAACATACCGATTCACCGCTCCAAGGCTGGATTTCACCTCGACAGCTTCCAAAGGAGCAGCCGCTTCCACTAACACAATGGGTAGATGGCATTCTGAACGACAAGCCGATGCCATTTGGACTCGAGGACGGAACAAAGCTGACGGAACTTCTTGAAACGGCATATATCGCTCATCGCGAGAGAAGAACGGTAGATTTTAAACGGCAAGGAGGAAATTAATGAGATGCGAACAGTAAAGGTAGGTATTATCGGATGCGGCATGATTGCAGGCGGCAAACATATGCCAAGCTTAGCCAAGGTGGGTAATGTAGAGATGGTCGCATTCTGCGATCTAATTGAAGAAAGAGCGCGCGAAGCTGCTGAGAAGTATGGAGTTCCCGGCGCGAAGATTTTTACCGATTATAAGCAGCTATTAGCCATGGAGGATATTGAAGTCATTCATGTATTGACGCCAAATATTTCGCATGCCGTCATTTCAATCGATGCCATGGAAGCTGGCAAACACGTTATGTGTGAGAAGCCGATGGCCAAGACCAGTGCCGAAGCGAAAGCGATGTACGAAGCTCATGTTAGAACCGGTAAGAAGCTGACAGTTGGCTACCAGAACCGAAGCAAAGCTCAGTCGCTGCTGTTAAAAAAAATGATCGAGAATGATGAGCTTGGCGAGATCTATTATGCCAAAGCGGTTGCAACAAGGCGTAGAGGGGTTCCGACATGGGGAGTATTTCTGGATAAAGAGAAACAAGGCGGCGGACCTTTGATCGATATTGGCACCCATTCACTGGATCTCATCCTATGGCTGATGAACAATTATGAGCCTCACAGTGTAGTAGGCAGTGTGTTCCAGAAGCTGAAGAATACAGAAAATGCAGCTAATGAATGGGGATCATGGGACCCAGCGCAGTTTGAAGTAGAAGATTCCGCTTTTGGTTATGTAAAATTCAAAAACGGTGCTGTCGTTTCAATTGAAACCAGCTGGGCACTTAATATCGCCAAATCTGAAGGATCATATTTGTGCGGTACGAAGGGCGGTGCTGATTTTCACGACGGTCTGCGCATTAACGGCGAGAGGGACGGCAGCTTATTTCTAAACGTCATCGACGTGAAAGCGACCGAGAGAGAGCAATTCCATGGAGAAAACCTGACTGATTTTGAGTATGAAGCCAAGCAGTGGATCAGCAGTATTGTGAACGACACCGATCCGCTCGTTAAGCCTGAAGAGGCGATGGTGGTATCGGCTATTCTGGAAGCGGTTTACTTATCAGCCGAAACCGGTAAAACGATCTACTTCGATTAATGGCTGCTCATGTACACGAGTAATAGACGGATTATAC
>NZ_JBFRDK010000211.1:0-9658 GCF_052113545.1 Paenibacillus sp. TAF43_2 | reverse complement strand
CTATTGCCATCATAAGAAACAACTGTCTCAAACGATTCATGACGCAACTCAAGCTCAATAAAACGCGCTAAATTTCTTTCGTCCTCAATAAGTAAAATCTTTTTCATGGATTGACCCGCCTTTAGTATTGCAAATGCTTGTCTGCAGCATATTTTCAATCATTGTAATTGATAATTGTTCTCACCGTCAATCATTCTATCAAAAAAGAGACAGTCCATGTTGCCATAGACTGCCTCTAGTATTCAAATCTATTATTTCTGTTTGCTTACATGAACCCGTTTAATGAAGAAAGCAACGATCAAACCGATAATCGCAACAATCATAGCGAAAATAAATGCATTCTGAATTCCTGCTGTCAACGCAAGCGGAGCATTGGCTGGATCTGTTGGATCAGCCACATCCTTCATAAAGCCGGTCATTCCTGCGGTCATAATACTTACTGCAACTGCGGTACCGATAGCGCCAGCGACCTGTTGCAGTGTATTCATAATCGCCGTACCATCCGGGTACAACTCGCGCGGCAGCTGGTTGAGCCCGTTTGTTTGTGCAGGCATCCATACCATCGAAATACCGATCATCAAGCATGAATGAAGGACAATAATTAATGTAATCGTTGATGCTGTCGTTATGCCTGAGAAGAACCATAGCGCAGCGGCAACGATGACAAGACCTGGAATAACAAGCCACTTAGGACCAAACTTATCGAACAGGCTGCCCATAATGGGAGACATAATTCCGTTAATAAGACCGCCTGGCAGCATAATGAGGCCAGCTGTCAGTGCACTAAGACCAAGTCCACTGATCAAATACATAGGCAGAACGAGCATAGAAGATAAAATAACCATCATACAAATAAATACCATTAATGTTCCTACAACAAACATCGGATGCTTAAACGCCCGTAAGTTCATCATTGGCTGCTTCATCGTCAATTGACGAACAGCGAAAATCGCAAGGGACAAAATACCAACGATCATGGTCGCAATCACTTTTGTACTGCCCCAGCCGCCTTCACCTTCACCCGCGCTGCTAAAGGCAAACACGATGCCCCCGAACCCTAGCGTTGAGAATACGAGAGAAAAAATATCAATTTTCGGTTTTGTTATGGTAGAAACATTTTGCATATACATAATCCCGAATAATAGTGCAATGACTAGGAACGGAAGCGACAACCAGAAAATCCAGTGCCAGCTTAAGTTTTCAATCAAGAGTCCTGCAATCGTCGGGCCTACAGCAGGAGCAACCATAATAACAAGCCCAATTACACCCATTGCCGCTCCCCGCTTCTCAGCCGGGAAAATAATAAGAATTGTGTTAAACATAAGCGGCAGCAAAAGCGCCGTTCCGACTGCTTGGATAATACGCGCAGCCATAAGAACTTCAAAGCTTGGTGCGAGCGCCGCAACCAATGTTCCTAGTACGGAGAAACTAAGTGCTGCTATGAATAGCTGCCTTGTCGAGAACCATTGAAGCAGCAGCCCCGATACGGGAACCAATATGCCCAGCGTCAGCAAGTATCCCGTCGTCAACCACTGTACCGTTGGCGCCGTAATATCAAAGACGCGAATTAAATCGCTTAGTGCTACATTTAATGCCGTTTCACTAAACATTCCGATAAAGCCGCTTAATAATAATGAAATCATAATGGGGATTACTTTATATTTTTGCCCCGTATTTTGTTGCGATTCTGTCATTGTTGCTTGCAAGCCTTCCACTCTCCTATTATCTATCTAGCATTTATTCATGACTCCTCATAGAGAAGGACATTTATTAATGATATACGGCAAACATTTCGCTGCGGATAACAACGGCTGCTTGTCACGATTCGTCAGCGTTAGAATGAGCGCACCTTCCAATAAGGAAACGGTGACGACGCCAACCTCATCTGCTCTAGTCTCTTCCATTCCAAGCTGAACCAGCCTCTCGGAAATCACGTTCTGCCATGCTGCAAATACACCTTGTCCAGCTGCTCTCAGCTTCTCGCTAATCGATGAGGTTTCGACTGCCATCCAGAAGCTAAACGGCATATAACCCTTATAATCAAACTTCTCTGCATCATCGGCCATATCAAATACAAAAGCCTGAACGGCTTCAGCAGGGTCCTCGTAATCAGCAAATTTCTTTCTCCATTTCTCAATGACAAGCTCCTTCGTGCAGTTAATGCATTCCAGCGCAAGCTCTTCTTTGCCGTTTGGGAAATAATAATAAAGAGATCCCTTCGGACAATCACTTTCTTTAATAATTTGGCTTAATCCCGTCGCATGATAGCCCTGCGTAAAAAAAAGCCTAGCTGCCGTATCAAGTATGGCATGCCTTGTATTATGTTTTTCCGACATTGATTCACTCCTCGATTATAACGATCGGTCTATATAATGAAAACATTGATCCGCTTATCAAGTCAACCTTTTTTTATATCCAGTAACAATAGAACCATTCGTCCTTCGATTCTATTAATACATAAATCAACTTAATAATGCGTTTATTATATATTTTTAATATTAAATATAGATTGCTATAATCAGATTTACATTGAAAGGAGGAATGAAACATGAATTATAGGAAACTTGGTAAAAGCGGCTTATTAGTAAGCGAAGTGGCTCTCGGAAACTGGATAACCCACGGTGCACAAGTGGATGACAACACCGCACAAGCATGCGTAAATGCTGCACTAAACGCTGGAATTTCAACTTTCGATACAGCTGATGCTTATTCGGAGACGAGGGCGGAATCGGTCTTAGGTCATTGTTTAAAGGGAATACGTCGTGAAAGTATTGAATTGTGCACGAAGGTTTTTCATCCAACAGGGAACGGGCATAACGATAGAGGGTTATCACGCAAGCATATTATGGAATCCTGCCATGCTTCACTTCGCAGATTACAGACGGACTATATTGATATTTATTATGCTCACCGATTTGATACGACCGTATCGCTTGAAGAGACATTTGTGGCGTTTTCCGATTTGGTTCGACAAGGAAAAGTTTTGTATATCGGCGTAAGTGAGTGGACAGCAGATCAGATAACGCAAGGATCGGCTTTGGCAAGGGAGCTGAAAGTTCCTTTTGTTGCGAGTCAACCCCAATATTCTATGCTTTGGCGGGTTATTGAAGCCGAGGTTATTCCCGCTTGCGAGCGTGAAGGAATTGGTCAGATTGTCTGGTCACCACTTGCGCAAGGTATTCTTTCTGGTAAGTATGCTCCTGACAAGCCTATACCAGAAGGCTCGCGCGCTTCTACGGCCGCTGGTTCGCCGTTTTTCAAACGTTTGGCAGGACAATGGTTGAATAAAGAAGTCCTTCAGGCAATTGAACAACTAGGGCCGATTGCACAAAAATGCAGCTTAACGCTGCCACAGCTCGCGGTAGCGTGGGTTTTGCAAAATCCGCAGGTGTCCTCCGTTATCATTGGCGCCTCGAAGCCGGAGCAGGTATTGGAAAACGTAAAAGCGGCAGGAGTTAGTCTAGATGCTGAGATTATTATGCAAATAAATAACGTATTAAAAGACGTTGCTCAATTTGATGCTAGTAAAACAGGTTAGAGCGTTCTCACAAGTCAGCTAGTCTGGCTAGCGGCTGTTTCCTCCACTGCTTTTAGAAAATGAGTCAGAACCGTTTCACTCTTCTCTGTTTTCCAGGCTGCATAAAGAGGAACACGCGGTGTATCCTCATCAAATGATCGAAATACGACATCACTGCGTTGAAATACGGAAACCGAAGAGGGAACAATTGAGATGCCTATGCCTGCAGCTGCCAGATTTACAATCGTGTACATTTGAACAGCTTCCTGCACGATGCGAGGCTGAAATCCATGCTGCCTGCAAAAATCTACAATCAGGTCATGAAATGAAGCCCCCATATGATGTGGTGACAAGATAAAGGGTTCTTCCCTCAAAGAATGCAGTGAAACGGTTGGTTGATCGGCTAACGGATGTGTTTTGGGCAATACAGCAACAAGTGATTCGTTCGTGAACAGTCTAGATGTGATATGTCTTGAAGGGTCCAGCAACCGATGGAATCCAACATCTATTTCCCCATCATGCAGCGCTTTCAGTTGCTCAGCAGATGTCATTTCAGATAGTGTAAGCTGTACATCTGGGAACCGTTCTCGATATTTCTTTAGAACATTGACCATCATACCGCCTGCTGCTGAATCCACAAACCCGATGGATAAATTGCCTATTTTACCTTCACTTGCAAGTTGTGTCATCTTTATCGATCGTTCCAAATGAGCAACAATGTTTCTCGATTCCTCCAAAAATATCGCACCAGCAGTCGTAAGTCGAACCTGTCTCTTGGTTCGTTCCAAAAGTTTCACACCAAGCTCTTCTTCAAGAACTTGAATTTGTTGGCTCAATGGAGGCTGAGTCATATTCAGCTTTTGGGCAGCACGGTTAAAATGCAGCTCTTCTGCTACTGCGATAAAATAACGCAGCTTTTTCAAGTCCATAGACATCATACCTCTTCCTGTATCAGCTCTGATTTATCAACCTTTCGTCCATGCTCTCATATCGCCATCGTACCCGATCACGTATCGTACCGCAAATTTTTATTAACGGTTTGAATTCATCCACATGCAAAAAGGCAGCCGAAAATGTCCGGCTGCCTTCGCATTTTAACGGTTGATTTAGAAACGAGCAGCTGATGCTGCTGCTTCCTCAAGACCTTTTGCTACAATAGCTTC
This sequence comes from Paenibacillus sp. TAF43_2, assembly GCF_052113545.1. NCBI lineage: Bacteria > Bacillati > Bacillota > Bacilli > Caryophanales > Paenibacillaceae > Paenibacillus > Paenibacillus sp. TAF43_2. The sequence continues at coordinate 4,978 of NZ_JBFRDK010000211.1, read as the reverse complement.
TGCTTGGTCAGGAAGTTGGTTGTGGCCTTCAATGATGATGCTCTCTAGGTTAGTCACACCGTAGAAGCCCATTACTGTGCGGATAAAGTTATGTGCCATTTCAACCGAAGCTGCAGGGCCTTCGGAATAAATGCCGCCGCGAGCAGTAAGCAATACGACTTTTTTATCGGTGATTAGACCAACTGGGCCTTCAGCTGTATATTTGAACGTTTTGCCAGCTTGTGAAAGGTAGTCGATGTAAGTGTGCAATACTGCAGGAACAGTGAAGTTCCAAAGCGGGAATGCGAAAACCACTTTATCCGCTGCAAGAAATTGATTCATATATTTGTCCGAAACAGCTACAGCTGCTTGCTCTTCAGGTGTAAGGTCATAACCGCGAGCTGCTTTGAAGTTGCCGTTAATCATATCAGCGTTCATATAAGGCAAGTTTTCATTGAACAAATCAAGCTCAACCACTGTGTCTTCTGGATGGCTGGCTTTGTAGCTGTCTAGAAAAGATTGATATAGCTTAACGCTGACTGCCTGTTCGATTCCGCGATCGTTTGCTTTAATAAATAATACTGTACTCATTGTATATTTCCCTCCAAGATGTTTGTTTACTTTTTGTAAGTACCTTAATTGTATATAGTTTTAGAGCAACAATCATCGGTAAATAGACCGAAAAATCGACATAAAAAAACCGCCAAAGGCGGAGAGCTAGTCTTACGACTATAGTCTTACGTCAGCGTGTTATTCAGGTTCTCGCATTAACTGCACCGCGTATAACGCAGCTTGCGTTCGGTCCGTTAAATCCAATTTGCTTAAAATGCTGCTCACATGCGTTTTGACTGTTTTCTCCGCTACAGTGAGCGAGTGCGCAATATCTTTGTTGCTCATTCCTTTGGTAAGCAATTGCAGCACCTCCAGCTCTCTCGGAGTCAATATTTCACTTAACTCACGAATAGGCAGCCCTTTCACCGAACTAATCTGCGGCGATACTTGAGCGAGTAACGCACTCGCTATATCCGGATGCAGCTGAATATTTCCTTTATAGGCGCTGCGAATCGCTTCTGCAAGCTGATCAGGTTCTACATCCTTCAGCATATACCCAGCAGCTCCCGATTGTAGAGCAGGCACGATATGACTGCGATCCGAGAAGCTGGTGAGCACAAGCACTTTAATATCCGGATTTTGCCTAGCGATTAAATTGCTCGCTTCGATCCCGTCCATAACCGGCATGTTCAGATCCATCAGTATGATATCAGGCTTAAGTTCAGCAGCTTTTTCTACCGCCTCCTTGCCGTTATTCGCTTCACCCACCAGCTCAAAATCAGGCTGCATGCTTAGAAAAAAAGAAATTCCCTTCAACACAATTTGATGATCATCAACGAGCAATATTTTTATCGTCAAAACAGTTCCTCATTCCTCTTCCCACATTTCCATTTCCGTTGCAATCGGTATAACAGCTGTCACCATTGTAGGCTGCCCTTTTCCGCCCGCTATCGTTAGCTCTCCGCCAAGCGTTTCTGCACGTTCCCGCATCGTTAGCATTCCCATGGTCAGTTTTCCTTTACGCTTCTCTTGCGAAAAACCGCGGCCTCGATCCAAAATTTCCAAGCAGGCGCGAGACTCTGTTTTGATGAGCCGCACATAAACGGTATTCGTATCTGCATGTTTCCTTACATTATTAAGCGCCTCTTGCCCGATTCTCCAAAGGGCTTCTTCAATCGCACGCGGAAGCTCGCGAACACCCTCCACCTTCTCATACACGGTTAAATCCATGCTCTTGCCATATTGCTTAAGCGCAGTAATCAACCCATGCTCAAGACCTGCCGGCCGCAGCTGCCATATCAGCGTTCTCATTTCCTTCAGCGCTTCCTGTGACAGCTGTCTTATTTCTTGCAATGATCGTTCCACGACAGGTTCTTTGCCTGCCAGCACCGTCTCGGCGCCCTTCGCTAGAAAGGATAAAGAGAAAACCTTTTGAATAACCGAATCATGCAAATCTCTAGCCATTCGATTTCGCTCTTCCATGCGCGCGAGCTCGCGCCGCTGCTCATATACCCGCAAATTTTCTACGCTTAACGTGAAATGATCCCCAAGCGAATACATGAAGTCCTCTAAGTAATCATCAAACTGCTTGCCTAACTGGCTGCTTACAAACAGAACGCCAATAGGGCGGCTGCGAATGCGAAGCGGTATTGCGACTGCTGATGAGAACGGTGGTATCCCTATGGATGATAAAGACGAGCAGGAATTGCTGTCGCATTCGGACTGTTTGACAAGACGATTCTCATGAAACGCTTTGCTCACCATCCCGCCTTGATCGATGGCAAGTGAAAGCCACTCTTTTCGGACATGATTGTCTGTATAATGTGCGCGAAGCGATAATTGCTCTTGTTCATACATAAATAACGATACATGCTGCCAGTTGAACGTATCGCCTATATGGCTCACCGCTTGCAGCGGCAGATGGTTTATATCTTGTATGGCATTTATTTTCTGAATAACATCACCAAGCTTTGCATAATGAATCGCATGCTGCTCCTGCACCTGATACAGGCGGATTCGCTTAATCGCCGTCCCGATCTGATAAGCGACGGCTTGCAGAAGTGCAAGCTCCTCCTCAGTAAAACGATCCTTGCCAGCTTCAGCAACATTTAACAACCCGAATTGATCCGTTCCTGCTCTTAGCGGAACCGTCGCATGATGAGTAACACCTTCATTATCACCAAGCTTGTTCGTTATGGCATATGTAATTCTTGAGCATTCTATAATATTTACCGCTTGATCCAGCTTGTTTTGCTTAAAGCTTTCAATGCACCAGCAAACCTCGCCGCACATGACCGCCTGATTGTTTGCCGCCAATCCTTGAGGCAAATTATGTGTAGCCGCACAAAGGTTTTCACTTTTATTGTCAATCATAAATATCCAGCCCGTAGTAAAACCTGTAACCTGAAGCAGCTTGGCAAGCACATCATTCAGCATTTGATCCATGTCGTTTGTGCTGTTAAGCGTCTCTGCTATCTCCTTCAATGCGACCAGCTCATAAGCTCTTTTTTCTCTGGACATGCTTCCACTTCCTTCTAAGCACACATTATACACCTTCCTGAACAGCAAAAAAAAGAGCCGATCCAAAGCAGCTTGCACTGCTTAAGCTGGATGGCAGGCTCTTTGGATTAGCGCTTTCGAAACGGCTTTTTGATCAAAAGAATATAACAGGCTACAGCACCCAGCTCTGCAATGGCTATCCAAATCCCCATAGGGAGCGCATTTGCGCTGCCGCCAAGCCCTACGAGCGGTGAAATAATGCCCCCAAATGTGAAGGATAATAACCCGAGCAATGCAGATGCGCTACCCGCAGCATAGCCATGCTTTTGCATCGCTAAGGAGAAACCAGTCGTCGAAATAATACCAACGCTTGCTACAACAAAAAACAATGGCACAAGAATCGCAGCGAGCGGCGCGTCAATTAATATCATGATAAGCAATATTCCGCCAGCTGATGCCGCTAAAGCTAGACCGATTGCAAACAGTCTGCCCTCGCCAACCTTTGCCGCCACGCGGCCGGTAACCTGCCCAAATAAAATGACGCCGAAACCATTAAGGGCAAAAAACAAACTGAATTGTTGCGGCGTTACGCCATAAACATTTTGAAGAACGAATGGTGAGCCGGCAATGTATGCAAACATAGCAGCCATAACAAGGCCCTGTGCCAGAGCGTAACCCATGAATGACCGATCGCGCAGCAGGATGCCGAAAGTGGATATGGTTTGCCGATAACCGCCTGCCATTCGTTTCTCTGGAGGCAGAGTTTCTGGCATGCCAAAAAATACAGCAGCAAAAATCAATACACCCCAGACGCCAAGCACAATAAATACGCCTTCCCAACTCGTAACTTTTAGCAGCTGCCCGCCTGCAATCGGTGCAAATATTGGCGCCGCACCATTAACGAGCATAAGCATCGCAAAAAAACGAGTAAGCTCAGGCCCTTCATACATATCTCGCACAATAGCACGGGAGATTACGATTCCTGCCGAGCCGGAGAAACCTTGAATAAACCTTAATGCTATTAAGATGCCGATTGAAGGAGCAAACGCGCACAAAACCGATGAAATCCCATAAACGGATAAAAAAATGAGCAGCGGCAATCTACGTCCGCGAATGTCGCTCCATGTTCCCGAGAACAGCTGACCGACGGATAGTCCGATCATACACGCCGTTAAGCTCAATTGAACAAGAGACGAGCTTGTAACGAAATCATCCGTTAGCTGCGGCAGCGCCGGCAAATACATGTCAAGGGACAACGGCCCAAACGCGGAGAGCGATCCAAGCAAGAGGATCAGCCAAAGCCGTTTAATGCCAGCGGATTGATTTTGAGCTTGGATTTTTTTCTGAGCAAGCAAGTAGAGCATCTCCTTCTGTGGCACTTTTTCCTTGATCCACTTTATCACCTTTCATTATTTGTTCCAATAGAAAAGTCGTTTCATCAAATATTTGTCCTCTTTTGTTTTGTTTGTTATGATTGAGCTAATAATGTCGTTTAACGTAGCATCTTGTAGCTACCATTTAGGAGGATCACATGCAAAAGATTAAAATTTTCTCCGGCACTTCGAACCAGAAGTTGGCTGAGGAGTTATGTAAAGAACTTGAGCTCCCGCTAGGCAATGTTGCAATATCAAGGCATCAAAGCGGTGAGATTCATGTTTCATACGGAGAACCTATTCGTACTTGTGACGTATTCATCGTCCAATCACTTTCCCATCCCGTAAATGAGCATTTAATCGAAACTCTCGTCATGATAGACGCTGCCAAACGAGCATCAGCGAAAACCATTAATATCGTTATGCCATACTATGGTTATGCACGTCAGGAAAGAAAATCGGCACCGCGAGAGCCCATCTCCGCTAAGATGGTAGCCGATGTATTGACTACCGTTGGAGCAAACCGAATCATCACCGTCGATTTGCATGCTGACCCGATTCAAGGCTTCTTCGAT
>NZ_JBFRDK010000210.1:0-9855 GCF_052113545.1 Paenibacillus sp. TAF43_2 | reverse complement strand
TATTAGGCACGCCGCCAGCGTTCGTCCTGAGCCAGGATCAAACTCTCCAAATTGGTGTTTGAAATGCTCATTACTTTTTTATCGCTTTTTTCGCTTATCCCGAAGGATTTGCGAGGCAGTTATTACTCGTTGTTCAGTTTTCAAAGAGCAATCTTTTCTCTCTTGTCGACCGTGTATCTCGTTGGCGACCTAGATAATATATCATAGGCGTATATAGCATTGCAAGTGTTTTTTTCATTATTTACGAAAAAGTTTTCAACACTCCTATTTGCCTTCTATTTGCGTAATCGTTGCTTCGCTTCCTCCTCACCTATATTGAAGAAAGACATAAAAAAACGAGCTCTGCGATTTCCGCAAGCTCGTATGACTTCTAATATGTTTTTGTAACTGTATATTGAGCTGCATCCTTGATAAGCTCATACTTTTTCTTGCCCTTCTTTAGACCCGCATCAACTGTCGTATCAATCGTAACCCATTTCCCATCCAAGTATACTTCGTTCCAAGCATGATAAACATCCACATAAGTAGATTGTCCCATCAAGAGCTTCGTAGGAATATCCACGCTCCGCAGCATTGCCGCAAACAATGAAGCGTATCCGTAGCAAATATCCTTTCTCGATTTAAATGTGCGATCAATATTGGGGAGGTAATCAACTGACAGATTAGCAGCTAATTGATTATCATAACTTACATTCGTAATAATATACTCGTAGATTGCCTTTACTTTCTCCATATCCGTTTTTTTATTGCTCGCTAATTCTTTTGCCTTGACGATGGCGCTGCTCGCATTCGACCAGTCAATGTTCTGGATGGAATTCAAGTACAAAACCTTGTTGTCTTTTAAATCAAGCGTCACGGTTTCTTTCTTCGCCAGTTTGTATTTGTTGCCTGTTGTATTCTCTAGAAGAGATATCGTATATTCGCCATTGCCAAGCTGCAATGGAAACTTCTCAGCTGTTTTTCCGCTGGTTAGATTATATGTATAATTTGATGCGCCTTTTGCGATCATAAGCTTCGTTTTCACTTTAGTGCTCACTGCATATTGTACGGAGACAACACCTTTATCTAAATTCCCCGTGTTGAGCCAATCAGAAGAGTCCGCTTCATTTGCCTGAACGACCGTTACATGGATGGATGCAAAAAGAACAAAAGCTGCGATGACTAACATAAATTTACGCATGAATATACTCCCTTCGGTAGCTGGCTGCCATCTTACGGAAGGCCCTTTAGCTTTGCGTCCCTACCTTTCGATAGGTTTGCCATTATCGTGTGAAGCGCTTTGTGATGAATTTCCCCTATACAAACAAAAAAAAGCCTGTTCATTCGGTAGCTGGCTGCCATCATACGGAAGGCCCTTTAGCTTTGCGTCCCTACCTTTCGATAGGTTTGCCGTTATCGTGTAGCGCTTTATTAGTTCTATTCTACCATATGAATCTAGCAAATCAATAGATTGTACTACAATATCAATCATAATTTGAATGTTTTTAAGGATTGTTGTTGCAAATTCTCGATATTAGAAAAAAAAAGAACCGTTGGCTGCTAAAAGCCAAACGGTTTCTTGTTTCTTTCTTATTCAGCAGAACGCTGATCTCTCATATGAGGGAACAACAGTACATCACGAATAGATGGAGCATCTGTTAGAAGCATGATCAATCGGTCGATACCGATTCCTAGTCCGCCTGTTGGCGGCATGCCGTATTCCAGAGCGCGGATAAAGTCTTCATCCATCTCATGCGCCTCGTCATTTCCATGCTCACGCTCAACAAGCTGCGACTCGAAACGCTCACGCTGATCGATCGGATCGTTAAGCTCCGTAAATGCATTAGCATGCTCGCGTGCTACGATGAATAGCTCAAATCGATCGGTGAAGCGTGGATCCGCTTCGCTCTTCTTAGCAAGCGGCGAAATAGCAACCGGATGTCCTGTAACAAAGGTTGGCTGAATAAGCGTATGCTCACCGAACTGTTCAAAGAAGGCGTTGAGAATATGACCAAATGTCATATGCGGATCAACGGCAACTTTGTGTTCTTTCGCCAAACGATGGGCTTCCTCGTCGCTCATTTCCACGCCGAAATCTACGCCAGTCGTTTCTTTGACAAGCTCAACCATGCTGACACGGCGCCACTGAGGCGTCAAATCAATCTCTTGGCCTTGATAAGTGATTTTCGTTGTTCCAAGAACCTCTTGTGCAATATGTGCGATGACATTCTCTGTCAATGCCATAATATCCTTGTAATCAGCATAAGCCTCGTAAAGCTCAATCATTGTAAACTCTGGATTGTGGCGAGTCGAAATCCCCTCATTCCGGTATACACGGCCGATCTCATATACTTTCTCCAATCCGCCTACAATTAGTCGCTTCAAATGAAGCTCGATTGCAATACGCATGTAGAGCTGCATGTCCAGCGCATTATGATGCGTTTCGAAAGGCCGTGCTGCAGCACCGCCTGCAATGGAATGCAGTGTTGGTGTTTCTACTTCTAAATACCCGCGGGAATCTAGGTAGCGACGCATGGATTGAATGATTTTGGAACGAGTAATAAAGGTTTGTTGGACGTCGGGATTCACGATAAGGTCAACATAACGCTGACGATAACGAAGCTCTACGTCTTTTAAGCCATGATATTTATCAGGCAATGGAAGAAGCGACTTTGTCAAAACTTCAATATCACGTGCTTTGACAGAGACTTCGCCTGTATTCGTTTTGAATACAACGCCTACTACGCCAATGATATCACCGATATCCAGCAAATCAAAAGCTGCAAACTTATGCTCTTCAACGGAATCTTTACGAACATATATTTGAACCTTGCCGCTCAAATCTTGAATCGTAGCAAAACCCGCTTTGCCCATGCCGCGTTTCTGCATAATACGGCCAGCAATACGCACTTCAACCGCTTTTTCTTCTATTTCTTCTTTGCTGAGCCCTTCATAGGCTTGTACAATATCTTTGGCGTTATGAGTGCGTTCGAATTTTCGGCCAAATGGATCCACACCTAACCCTCTAAGCTCGTCCAATTTGTTTCTGCGAATTTGCAAAAGCTCACTTAGCTCCTGCTGTTCATTGTTTTCTTGTTCCACTTCTTTCATCTCCTTGATCATTCGGCAAAAGCAAGCAGCTGTCACCGGATTCATGCAGCAAAATCTCGTTTCGCAATAAAATATAAGCAATGTATAGACCTGTAATATACGTTCTTATATTTTAAACGTTCAAAAAGCTTCCTACAAGGAAGCTTTTTGAACCGCTCATAGCAAACATTATTTTTTGATATCGAGAATTTTGTATTGAATAATGCCGACTGGTACGCTAACTTCGACAACGGTGCCTTTTTTCTTGCCTAGAATCGCTTTACCAACCGGGCTTTCATTTGAAATCTTGTTTTGCAAAGGATCGGCTTCCGCTGTACCAACAATGGAATAATCCATTGTGTCGCCATACTCCATATCCTCAACCGTTACGATCGAACCGATGCTCACGGTATCAATATCAATATCGTCATTATTTATAATACGCGCATTGCGCAACATTTTCTCAAGGGTAAGAACGCGGCCTTCGATAAATGCTTGCTCATTCTTCGCATCTTCATATTCCGAGTTTTCGCTTATATCACCATAGCCAATTGCTACTTTAATACGTTCAGCTACTTCACGACGCTTGACCGACTTTAGGTTCTCTAATTCATCTTCGAGCTTTCGCAGCCCTTCTTGAGTCAGAATGATTTGCTTATCGTTCATCTTTCCGATTCTCCTGTCATGTGACTAATTTTTCATACCTTGTATGAATTCACTGTTACCTAATATATTACGCTTCTTATTCCTCATACCAACTGTTGTTTGAAGCGCTCTTGATGTCTTCGTTAGATTATATTGCACGATTATATTGCAAAGTTACCCTGAATGTCAATCAAAGCCAGACGACCCATTGAAACCGTTTCATTTCTGAAATGTAGAGCAGAAGCCGCATGATAGCGGCTTTTGTCGAATGGTGTCGACTCGCTCCCGTTACGGGGTAAATCGCATAACCGATCTATTTGTATTTTAGTAAGCGTCTACTTCTGCAGAACCCGCTTCTTTGCTGAAACAGCACTGACAGCTTGGAATTCTTCGTCCTCTCCAAGCGAGTGAACGTAGTTTTCCAAAATCGCTACCATCGGATCACGGCCGGAATGTTCGAGCAGCCTTTTTGCATCCTCTGGTGAGAAAACGTCGCCATTCCCAATTACGGGAATCGATACCGCTACTTTGACATCCTTTATAATGTCCCAATTAGCCTTACCCGTATACTACCATGCAAAATGGCCTTGTCGCTTACCATCTCCGCACATACAAGACCCGTTCCAAACTCCTTGGCAATTAATCAAAGGCAGGATAGCACACGCTTGTCATCGGCGCTAGCACCACTCTATTCTTCATTTCGATGCCACCGATTTTCAGCATGTCGCTCCTTCCTCCTCTTCTAATTGCTTAATGTTCATGTCTTGTGTACCAGACTGCACTATTCACGGTTATCAGACATTAATTCCTCATAGCTGATTCCGAGCGTCTTAGCGATATGATTTAATAACTTCGTATCCGTCTTTCTTGTTCCTCGCTCCAATGAGCCAAGAACGGCCACCGATACGCCAAGCTCCTTGGCCAGCTCCTGCTGAGTATAGCCCTTCAGCTTTCGAAAGGCTCTGACGCGCTGCGCCAATTGATTGTTTTCCATAACGTAATGCCTTCCTTTCCATCCAGAAGCGCTGCTTCAGATACTGCGCTTACCTCGGACTGCAGCCGATGTGTTTGATCCAAAACATCATGCAGCGGAACGAGAACGAACGACCGCTCCATCATACGCGGATGCGGCAAAGTTAATTCCTCTTGATCCATTCTGACATTATCGTATAGGAGCAGATCAAGGTCAATGGTTCTCGGTCCCCAACGAATTTGTCGAACTCTACCGAGCTGCTGCTCGTACTCCAAAAGCTGACGTAAAAGCATTAATRGAGATAGTGTCGTTCGTACAGCTAATGCCATATTGATAAAGGGAGGTTGCTCTGTGTAGCCTACCGGATCAGTCTCATACATGCCCGACACTCTGCTTACCACGATGTTCGGGTGCGCATCGATGAGGCTAATCGCTTCCAGCAGCAGTTGCTCACGGTCTCCCATGTTAGATCCTAAAGCAATATATGCCTCTGCCTGTGCGCCATCAAGCGGGAATTGTTCGTCCATCATTGTCCCGCTTTCTGCGCAGTTCTACCGTTACTCCGTCAAAATGGATATCAAACGGCGGGTTTGGCTTCGTTACTCGAACCGTCACTTCATTTACCATAGTATAAACTTCCAGTACTTGCGATGCAATGTGACCTGTTAAAGCTTCGATAAGCTTAAACGGAGGGCCCTCTACAATCGTTTTCGTGAGAGCGTGGATTTCTGCATAATTCACCGTACTGTTCAAATCATCGGTTAACGCCGCTTGCTCCAAATCCATATTGAGCTCAACATCCACATAATATTTCTGGCCTAGCTTGTTTTCTTCAGGAAATACGCCGTGGTAGCCGTAAAACCTCATCCCTTTGATCATCATTTTATCCATTATAGCCACTCTCCTAACGATGTACCTTATTTAAAATAAGAAACGGCATTCAACAACACAATTAATGTCGATATAAAATGGCGTCCGTCATAAGCGCGGTACGCTTAATTGCACGCACATCATGCACACGTACGACTTGGCAGCCATGCGCAATGCCAAGAGCAACCGTCGCAGCCGTTCCCTCAACAAGCTCATCAACAGGCAGATTCAGCGTCTGCTTAATGAAACGTTTACGCGAGGTGCCAAGCAGCACCGGATACCCAAGTGCATGCAGCTCGGATAGACGCCCAAGCAGCTCCAGATTATCCTCATAGGTTTTGGCAAAACCAATACCCGGATCTAGCCAGATTTGATCTTCAGCGATGCCAGCCGTTCGCGCAATGCTTACACTGCCCTGCAAATCTGCAAGTACATCGGGAACAAAATCATTATAGTCTCTTGCATGGCGGTTATGATTGATGATGACAGGACAAGCATATTCAGCTGCAACTGCGGCCATATTAGGGTCACCCTTAAGCCCCCAAATGTCATTAATGATATGAGCGCCTGCCTCTAGCGCGTGCCGCGCAGTCTCAGCTTTGTATGTATCGATGGATAAAGGAATGTGCGGCAGCGCCTTACGCAATGCCTGAATAACAGGAAGGATGCGCCGCAGCTCTTCCTCCACTCCCACCGGCTCAAATCCTGGACGTGTCGATTCACCGCCAATATCAATAATATCAGCGCCTTCCTCCACCATCGCTTTCGCACGGGCAAGAGCCGCATCCACACTCGTATAACTCCCGCCGTCCGAGAAAGAATCAGGTGTCGCATTCAAAATGCCCATAATCACCGTACGCCCGCCCAGCTCCAGCCTCGTTCCGCTGCCAAACTCATATGCTCTTTTATAGAAATTTGGTTGTTGATCCATTGTTAGACCGCCATCCTTCTTCTTAAGGTTACATGATTATAGAACTTAGATAGCTCCAGCATCACCGTCAATTGTCGTCTGTCGGTAAAGAGTAAGCAATTGCTTCGTAATAGACCCTGCTTGACCGTTGCCGATAACTCTACTCACCCCGCCAGCTTCTGATAACAGAGTAACGGGAACGAGCTCCTGAATGGAATTGGTGAGCCAAATCTCATCGGCCGTTTGCAGCTTCTCCAAGCTATAAAGGCCCTCTTCGGTTTCATACCCTGCACTGCCAGCCAGCTCCAGAACTCGCTCGCGTGTAATGCCCGGCAATATACCGGTGGCCAGTTCAGGCGTATATACAACATTGTCCTTAGCAAAAAACAAGTTGCTCACGATTCCCTCCGCCAACCATCCTTCTCGGCTGAGCATAAGACCCTCGGCCCCAGGCGCAGCACCACTGGCAAGCAGCTCTCGCTTAGCAATAATATTGTTCATATAATGGAGAGACTTAAAGCGAACCTCGCCCTCAGGCGTATTCCTCCTTGTCTGCAAAAGCCGCAGCTCCCGTCCGCGCATATGAACCGCATCATTAACCGGCGGCAAAGCCTTTACAAGCATTAACACATTCGGCTGTTCATAATCTCCTGTCGGCAACCCTAGCTCAGCTTCGCCTGCACTGACGGTTAGTCTTATATAGCCATCTTTTAATTCATTCGCCACAAGTAGCTCGTTAACGGAGCAGCGCAGCTCCTCCATATTAGGCGTGTACTGAATTCCTAGCTGATCACAGCCTGAGCATAACCGCTTCATATGCCTGTCTAGTAAGTAAGGTTTCCCCTCATACGTGCGGAAAGTCTCGAACAAACCTATACCGTACAAAAAGCCGTGATCATAAACTGAGATCACGGCTTCGCTCGCATCCATTACGGAGCCGTTCAGTCCGACCTTCATCGCACTGCGCCCGTCCGATTTTGCAAGAAATTACGAAGCATCGTCAAGCCATGCTCCGTTATAATGGACTCAGGGTGAAATTGCACCCCTTCAATTGCATATTCCTTATGACGCAAACCCATAATTTCTCCTTCATCGGTTTCCGCTGTTATTTCCAAGCAATCAGGCAGTGTTTCACGGCGTACGATAAGAGAATGATAGCGAGTAGCGGTAAAAGGTGATGGCAAACCTTCAAACACAGATTTTCCTTGATGATAAATGGCAGACGTTTTGCCGTGCATCAGCTTCTCCGCACGTACCACTTCCCCGCCAAATGCTTGTCCGATCGATTGATGACCAAGACATACGCCAAAAATCGGGATTTTACCTTTAAAATGCTCGATTAGAGATAAACTAATGCCCGCTTCATTCGGTGAACACGGACCTGGTGATATTAAAATATGATCGGGCGCTAATGCTTCGATTCCGGCTAAATCTATTTCGTCATTTCTTTTTACCGTAATATCTTCCCCAAGCTCACCCAAATACTGTACTAAATTGTACGTAAAGGAATCATAATTATCGATGACAAGTATCATGTTAAGGCTCCCCCTTTTTCCGTTTCCGCTGCCAAATCAACTGCTGCAAACCGTTCGCTGTACTGAATGGCCTTCCATAATGCCTTCGCCTTGTTTAGCGATTCTTTATATTCCCGCTCCGGCTCAGAATCAATAACGATGCCTGCTCCCGCTTGAATATGAACAACGCCTTCTTGAAGCACCATTGTTCTAATAATAATATTAAATTCCAAATCTCCGCTGTAGTCAATCCATCCAAGCGAGCCCGTATACGGTCCTCTGCGTGTCGGTTCAAGCTCTTCTATGATTTCCATTGTGCGAATTTTTGGAGCACCTGTAATCGTTCCTCCGGGGAAGGTAGCCGATATAACATCATAAGCATCTTTGCCGTTTGCAAGCTGTCCTACTACCTGAGAAACAAGATGCATAACATGCGAATATTGTTCAATAACCATAAACTCTTCGACCTTAACCGTACCATAGGTTGAAATCCGCCCAAGATCGTTCCGCTCCAAGTCAACGAGCATAATATGCTCCGCCCGCTCCTTCTCATTCGTGAGAAGTTCGTCAGCCAGGCGCCGATCCTCTTCCTCCGTTCGCCCGCGTCTACGCGTTCCAGCTATCKGTCTTGTGATCAGCTTGTTATCGTTGAGCTCAACGAGAAGTTCAGGTGATGCAGATACAATCTGAAAATCAGGACAACGCAGAAACCCCATATAAGGCGATGGGTTAACTAGTCGAATCCATTCATAAAGTTCTTCCGGCGCAGCCGCAATCGCTTTGCTCTGACGAACGGACAAATTCACTTGAAAAACGTCACCCTGCTCAATATATCGCTGAATGCTGCGAACGGCGTCCATGTATGCTTGCTTCGAGAAAGGCGATGTGATGCCAGTAATCGAATCCACATCCAATTGCAATAAATCATCTGWCAACAAGCGCTGACGTTCTGCTCGAAGCGATATCGCTTTCGCTTGGGCACGCTCCTCATCAAACCAGGTTAACCAGTAGTCGGTCATCCCTTCCGCTCTAGATGAAGCACGGTCATAAGCAGCACGCAGCTCCTCTTGATCCGCATTTTGATCTACTTTTGAATGGACAGCACAATACACTTTTGATTGCTCATGGTCGATGATCCATATTTCATTCATTTGCATGAATAAATAATCGGGAATATCCTGATTATCCTCGGCTAGCACCGGCAATCGTTCGATCGAACGGATGACATCGTAACCCCAGAATCCGATACAGCCGCCAACCCACTTGGGCCCATTCTCAAGCTTCGGCCCCAGCAAACCGCTCATCCATTCTCTCACAACCTCAAGCGGCTTGCCTTCCCAGCGGCGCTTGCTTTGCTCCTCTAGCGAATGGAATTGTATCGACTCTGCTTGCAGCCCTTTTCCACGGATAACCCCGTCAGGATGCAATCCCAAATACGTATATCGTCCGTCCTTGCCGCTTTCTAGTACAAAAGCATGCGGCGAAGCGTCCTGCCATACTTCTTCCCATGACGTTACGTTCGCCCGATTACCGAACTCAAAAGGTAATTCTTTAACGAATGGCAGCGTCGTATATTTCTGTTCGGCGTGCCACCGAGTCCATTGCTCTATCGCGGTGATCATCACCTTCAACCCCCGAATACTTGACTTATTTTGCTCAGTATACAGAATAGCTAACTAAAAAGAAAGCCTTCCATTCCGAGGAATGAAAGGCTGTTCGATATAGGCAGTAAAAATTAGTTTTCGAAGTTGAACAGCGGTGTGGAAAGGTAGCGTTCGCCATTGCTTGGAACAATCGCAACAACACGTTTTCCTTCGCCAAGCTCTTTCGCAACTTGCAATGCCGCATAGATCGCTGCGCCAGAGGAAATTCTC
>NZ_JBFRDK010000209.1:0-9900 GCF_052113545.1 Paenibacillus sp. TAF43_2 | reverse complement strand
GAAATATCCCCTGACTGGATCGCTTGAAACAAATCGTCGATCAACGGACCATTCATTTATTTCCACTCCATTTCAACTGGTTTCATTCTACAACATTACCAAACTTTAATAGATGATTTCAAATATAATAAAATACGCTTATAAACTATTTTTTACTGCTTCTGCTTCGAGCAAATGTGATAGATTAAAATAGATAGGCATTTTTGCTTGCATGAGGTAAATGCAGGGATTAGAGAGGCGTGTGAAACATGGAATTATATATATCAAATGAATGGAATAACGATGATAAATCGTATGTTAGCAGCAATATGTTTGCTTTTAATTTAAAGCATTTCCCTGAAAACTTGAAAGGGCGGTATCAGGAAGTTAATTTGTTTCTAAAAAACGCTGATGGTCAAATTTTCGGCGGGCTCCTTAGCGAAATATGCTGGAACTGGATGCAGATCGAGTACTTATTTGTTGCGGACGAAATTCGTAAATCAGGTTATGGCAAACAGCTTTTAGCCGAAGCAGAACAAATAGCTAGAGCGAAAAACTGCGATTTTATCAAACTGGATACACTTAGCTTTCAAGCACTTGATTTTTATAAGATGCAAGGCTTCGAGGTGTTTGGATCGATACCAAATGCTGGCGGTTATACGCACTATTATTTAAAAAAAGACCTTTAACCGCTTTGCTTTTCTAATTAGAGCGCCATATAAAAAAACCTCCATCGAAGGATGGAGGAAACCTTGTCGATACTGCTTATAAGAAAAACAGTTGGACGATGCCTAGCACTACAGAAGCTGTAATGAATAGCTTGGCTGCTGTATTGCTGTGCTTGTACTTTAGAACCACGCCAATAATGGCTAGCATACCGAAGCAAACGGCTATTATCCGAGGCATAACCAGATTGCTTGGAAAAGAAGTAACATTTAAAAAACTAATAAAAATACCGAGCGCTGCTGTAAACAGAAAAACAATCGTATTTTTCGGGGGATCTTTCACCATATACAGCAGCGCAATACTGATTAGACAAACGAAAGCAATAACTATAAACATAATCAATAAAAGTGCCATACGATGCTCCTCCCTCATCTTTCCTTCTTACCTAATAAATGAAGAATTGAAACATTCATGTCTTCTAGTGAGCAAGCTGCTTCCATGTTTTATTGAGCCACTCCGCGAATAACGCTTTCTCCTCGAATTGCGGATAATGAGCCGACTGTTCAAACAGAACAAATTCTTTCACAGGAGCATGCAGCACGTCAAAATATTGTTTTGCAGCATTCACCGATGTCATATAATCATATTTCCCCATCACAAAATAACAAGGAATATCCAGTGTCTTCACTACATCAATAATATTATTGCTCGCTTCCTCAGCCAGCAGCATCTTTTGCGTTACAGAAATTCCTCTTAAATAGCGAACAACATCAAGCAAATTATACTCAGGCTGAAACAGAAACCCTTTGTAATAATCCATGTTGTCGTCAATTAACCTTGCTGCACCGCCATATTTTCGAATGATCGATCTAGGCGTCGTTTCCTCCCCTTTTTCGATTGGTTCTCGAAGAGACTCTAATCTCTCCACTTCCTTGGTATTGTCAGCCAGCTTTGCCTGTTCTATAACGTATTGCAAACTATCCAATTCGCTCGTAACCGTATCAGCCACTTGCCCAATTCCGATATAAGCCGCAAACTTGTCAGGTGCCTTAGCCGCAGCTTTCATCCCAATGTATGTGCCAAAAGAATGACCGATCAGCAGCACTTTCTGTTGTCCAAATTTCGCGGTAACGTAATCGGTCAATGCAAGCAGATCATCCACAAGCACGTCTGTCGTTARATTAGAATAGTCTTCAAAAAAATGATAAGATTTCCCGCTCCCGCGCTGGTCATAATGCACGATTGTATAATTTTTTTCAAGCAGATCTTGATATTTCCTTACATACGGAATTTCAGAACAACCCGGGCCGCCATGCACAAAAATGACAATCGGATTGCGTTTGTCTACTCCTCTAATCATCACTTCATGCCCAGTACCATTGATTTCAACTTGCTCTAACGTACTAATGCTGTTGTCACCTTTAATGCGAGGTGTCCACGTTGGGAATATCAATCCGACCAGAACAATTAGAACGATGATCATAATAGTGACCTTCCCTTTTTTTATTATTTTCCTATTCAAGAGCCGGCTCCTTCAAAACGTTATTATCCTTTCATTATAAATGATTTCATTTTCACTTCATAATTAACGATTTCTCGCTAAACATTATGGAGAAATGAAAAAAACGACATCGCTGTCGTTTCTCATAGTTATGATGATACAGATGTATTGAATTAGAAAACTGATCCATATTATGATGCAGCTTCATCTGATGCAGAGAGCCTTTTTCCATAAACCCGATATAGAATGAGACCAAACAGCATGCCTACAAAAGATATGGCTGAAATAGACAAGTACAACGTTTTTCCTCCAAAGCTATCATACACGGCTCCACCTACATAGGAGGCTAAAATGCCTGAAACACCAAAAAACAGCAGCGCAAGCACCGTTTGGCCAGTGGCGCGCCATTCGGTTGGAACTATGCGATAAAGATACTGAATAGCTGCTGAATAGAACACCGGGAAAGTCAACAGCTGTAGAATTTGCAAATACGCGAGTATGTGCGGATCGGTAATCCAAGCTGACAGGAAAAACCGAAGGAAATAGAACACGGCTGAAAACGAAATAATAAGCAGCTCTTTACCTTTGCGCATCCACCAAAAGCTCAGAGCGAATACTATAATTTCACTGCCTGCTGCCAAGAAGAAAGCTTGACCAACCAATTCGGTACTCCCGCCAAGCTCACGAATGTAAACGCCAAGAAAGGTATCATTCATCCGTGCAGGGACGGAACAGATAAACACCAAGAGCAGAAACATGAGTGTCTCTTTATTGCTAATAAAATGCTTGAGACTCTTTAAGGTAACCGGCTTGCCTGTCACAGGCGCATCCGGCATGATCCAACCTATTATAAAACTGATTAACCCGATTCCACCAAAAAGCAGCGCCAAGCTATGTTCACCAAAATAAGAGATAACATAACCGGTAAGCAGCGCTGCTAAGGCATAACCCAATGCGCCATAAGTACGAATAGAGCCATAGCTGGTTCCTGAAGATTCGGCAATTGTAAAATTCAAGCTTTCCGTTAATGGATCGATGGACATGAGAAAGAAGTACAGCAGCATCGCGTACAGAATTAGCTGCGGGTAACTGCTGGAATCATAAAGCAAATAACCAATGATGGTTGAGAAAAATAACAGTACCAACAATACTTTACGAATGGATTTGGTTCTATCGCTTATCATCCCCCATAAAGGTTGAGCGATGAGCGTAACAAATCCGCCTGTTCCAATAATGAAGCCAATTTGCGAAGGACTTAGTCCTTGTACATCTAAATAAACAGGAAGGAATGAAATAAACATAGCCAGCAGTGCAAAATACAAAAAATTAAAGCCTCGTAATAAGTTTGATGCCTTCATAAAAGTTTAGTTCCTCCACTTGTTTCATAAAAATAGCTATCTCAATCTTTTATTCTACCATGAAATGAACGTTTATATGTGGATCAAAATCAAAAAACGGCATCTCTGCCGTTTTTAATTACCAACTTATACAATTGAATTCATTTTCACCGCGACTTCTATCATTGATCATGCAAGCTCTAGATTAAACGGTTCCCCAGCCACAAGCATCTCACGCAAAAACTTACCGGTAAGTGATCCTTGTGTCTGTGCTACCTCCTCAGGCGTACCGCATGCAACGACCATCCCACCGTTATTTCCACCTTCTGGTCCCATATCTATGATGTAGTCCGCTACTTTAATCATATCCAAATGATGTTCAATAACGATGACAGAATGGCCGGCGTCTACGAGCTGATGAAGACAATCGATCAGCTTCTGAATATCCTGCAGATGCAAGCCCGTTGTCGGCTCATCGAGAATATAAAGATTATGGGACCCCCTAGATAATTTACTTAGCTCCGTGGCGAGCTTTATCCGCTGAGCTTCTCCACCAGACAGCGTCGTTGACGATTGTCCGAGTCGTAAATATCCTAGACCCAACTCATTTAAAACATTCAATTTATGCAAAATATATGGTTGGTCAGAGAAAAACAAAGCCGCTTCCTCTAGGCTCATCTCCAAAACCTGAGCAATGTTCTTCTCACGAATGCGAACATCAAGAACTTCCTCGTTGAACCTAGCTCCTTGGCATACCGGACAAACGGATTCTACATCCGGCATAAACTGAAGCTGAGTCGTTACCATTCCTTCACCTTGGCAATTTTCGCATCTCCCCCCATTTTTCTGATTGAAGCTGAAATCATTTTTCGTCAATGTATGTCCGCTTGCGCTAGCAGCCTTCGCATATAAATCACGAATTTTATCAAAGAAACCTACGTAAGTTGCCGGATTGGATCTTGTGCTTCTTCCGATCGGAGATTGATCAATGTTGATCGTACCAGTTAAATGCTCATGCCCCGACAATGAATCATGCTCTCCAGGAACAATTCGCGCATCACGGATGACGGCATGAAGCTGCTTGCCGATTACTTCGTGGATGAGTGTGCTTTTGCCTGAACCAGAGACGCCTGTTATACAAACCATAACGCCAAGCGGAATGTCGACATTAACATTGCGCAAATTGTTCGCCCTCGCTCCTCGCAGCGATAAGGTCATCGCACTAGGCTGTCTGCGTGTTGCCGGCACCTCAATATTTCGTTTGCGCGCCAAAAAAGAACCTGTGATAGAGTCTGGATTGTCTCGAAGCTGTTCAGCCGTTCCCTCTGCCACCACATTTCCTCCATGCAAGCCTGGACCTGGGCCGATTTCGATAATGTGATCGGCACTGCAGATCGTATCCATATCATGCTCCACAACAATAATTGTATTGCCGATATCACGAAGCTTTCTCAAGGTGTCGATGATACGAATGGAGTCTCTCGCATGCAGGCCGATACTCGGCTCGTCCAGCACGTAAAGCATCCCCATTAGTCCCGAACTAATTTGCGTAGAGAGACGAATTCGCTGTGCCTCACCGCCAGAAATCGTATCGGAGCGGCGTCCAAGACTTAAATAATCAAGCCCTATATCAAGCAGCAGGTTTAATCGCGATTGGATTTCGGAAGCAACCTGCTGACCCACATTAGCCTGCTGCTCCGCATACTTTACGGATGACAGAAATTCATTCAATTCGACAAGCGAATAGTTGCTAAGCTCATGAATGTCTGCGCCTCCTACCTTCACACGGAATCGCTGCGGCCGCAGCTTCTTCCCTTCACAGTCGGGGCAAGTATGCTCGACCATCACACGCTTGTAAAACTCATCCTCACCTGTGGATTGTGTTTTGCGTTTTAAGTATAGCTTGTACCACCAATTGATAATATGAACTAAACCAGCAAAGCTCATTAGCTTGCCAGCATGACGGAATTGTGACTTCGAGGCTTCCTCTCCTGGGAGGAAAGGGAATTTCTCACCTTTGGTACCGTACATCAAGATGTTCTTGATCTCCTCCGGCAAATCCATGTAAGGTGTATCCAAGCTGAACCCGTAATGGCTCGCAAGACTCCTTACGCTTGACCAATGCCAAGTGCCGGTGCTCGGACCAAGAAGCTTCGGATCAATTGCTCCTTTGTTAATGCTTTTGTCCGTGCTTTTAATCAGGAACCTAGCTTCGGCTCGCATAAATGTTCCAATGCCGCCGCAAGTGCGGCAAGCGCTGCTTGGATCGTTAAAAGAAAAGTAATTCGCGCGCAGCTCTCCCATCGTAAGCTGATGTTCTGGACATGCAAAGCCCTGATAGAACCGATCACGGTCGAGGTTTGTTTCATCTGGAGTATTTGCGATATCGAATCGGATAAAACCTTCTCCGACCAGCTTTAAGCTGTTCTCAATTGTCTTCACAAGCGCCTTAAACGAATCCGGCTGGACAATAACCTTGTCGACAACAACTTCGATTCGGTAATCTGCCTCTTCATCCAGCTCTATCGTATCACTGAGACTATGCTTCTTCCCGTCTATACGAATCATTCGAAACCCTTTGGAACGAATTTCATCGAAGGTTGTTTCATAATTTTCACCATAAATTTTATAAACCGGAGCAAGCACCTCAAGTTCCGTCCCCACTCGCAGCTGACGGATATGATCGATCATTTGTCCTGCTGATCTAATCGGTACGGGATGCTCACAGAAAGGGCAGCAGGCTTCTCCGACCGATGCGAAGAGCAGTCTCATAAAGTCATAAATATCCGTCATCGTACCAACGGTTGAACGCGGATTAACAATTCCTTTTTTTTGCTCGATAGCAATAACAGGGGATAGTCCAAATACAAAATCAACATCCGCTTTCTTAAGCTGGTTCATCCGGCTCTTAGCAAACGTTGAAAGCGATTCCAAAAATCTGCGTTGGCCTTCTCCATAGATCACCTCAAACGCCAGCGACGACTTCCCCGATCCGCTGACACCCGTAATGACCGTCAGCTTGTCCCGCGGAATATTCACGTCTATATTTTTTAAGTTGTTTTGTCTTGCACCCTTAACTTCAATAAACTGTCTCATAGGTTAATCACATCCCCCAGATTGACTCATCAAATTCCTCATACAAATAAGCGGGCTCGAGCAGCATGATTCGGCTTTTAGGCGTCGCTTTTCTCTCCGATTCCAGCTTCATTAGAAGCCCTTTCTCAGCCAGCCAATCGCAAGCTGTTGCTATGGAGCCTGCATCCATATCAATAACCGTGCTGAACTTCATGACGATATCCGTCACGGTGCGAACGTCGCCTTCTTCTTTCAAATAAGCGAGCACTGGCTGAAACAAAAGCTCCGCTCTTTCATCTAAATAATGGTTAACAAGCTCTATAGCTGCACGAACCTTCTGTTCGGTAACCTGTTCGCATACTAGCTCCGTGTAGACCTTGGTAAAGAAATCCGGATGATGTACCAATGCCTGCTGTACCGCCTCCCGCATCGGAACTTCCGCATGGAGCAGCACTTCGATTTGCGCCAGTACATCAACCATTTTGATCAACCAGAAAGCGCTGTAAGCTGCATCTTGCTTCACATACAGCCATTTCTCCGATTTGGAAAGCAGGCTGAGCACATGACAGCCAAGACGCTGCAGCTGAAGCTGCCTGTCGCGATCGCCAACATAACGAATTTGTTCAAAATATTCCGTTATCGACTCATCCTTTGTGAACAGCAGTGTACTGCGTACAAGCATTGACTGCTGAAATGAGCCGCTGACGGAACGTTCCATCCACCTTTTAAACTCATTGCGCGTCTGAATGCTGGCGTTAATCGGAACATCATTTTCGACAAAACAAACATAACTGTTCTTTAGCTTCTGGTCGTGAACGATCAGCTTGAGGTCAATGTCTGATTTCTCCCATACTTGATCATAGGACAGGCTGCCGAAGAGCACTGCTGCAATGATCTGCTCATCCTGCTTAATTTTTTCGACAAATTGACTCAGTGACTCTATAAGCAGCTTCCTTTTGTCCTCGCCGACTTTTTGCAATTCCATGAGCCTCCCCTTTCCGAGCTTTCGACTATCTTCTATTAATATATACCAGAAATAGGATGAATCTATCAATTGTAATATGTTTGTTC
Source organism: Paenibacillus sp. TAF43_2 (assembly GCF_052113545.1). Taxonomy (NCBI): domain Bacteria; kingdom Bacillati; phylum Bacillota; class Bacilli; order Caryophanales; family Paenibacillaceae; genus Paenibacillus; species Paenibacillus sp. TAF43_2. The sequence goes on along the minus strand of NZ_JBFRDK010000209.1, from coordinate 2,271 downwards.
CATTTATTTGTTGTTCAGTCTCTGAACATAATTTCGAAAATGTTAATGTGGATTTTATAATTTATTAATAACTGGTTTCTTGGGCGTTTAACTCTATCCTCTATTATAGAAAAAGGCAATAACAACCGAAACGATCTGAGGAGGATTTACTAATGAGAGACTATAAGAAAAAAGCAGCAGCCCTTTTGGTTGCAGCAGCACTAGGAGCATCGACCATTCCGTATGCTGTTATGAACGTATCCGCAGCACCAGCAGTCCTTACAAAAGTTTCTGCATCCTCACCATTATCCAATAAAGATACAGAAGCAGCTGTTAATGAGCTCGTAAAGCTTGGTGTTATGCAAGGTTATCCCGACCAATCCATGGGTACCCTAAACCCAATTAATCGTGCCGAACTTGCCAAAATGATCGTAAAAACTTTCCTTCTCGAAGACTCTGCTCCAAATGCAGTAACCTTAACGGATGTGAGTCCGAATGCTTGGTATGAAGATTATGCTGCAACAGTTGTAGCGCTTGGCATCATGCAAGCTGAGAACGGTCAATTTGGGCCTCGAGCTGTGGTCTCAGATGAAGAGCTGATTCAAGCCGTATCCAAAGCATTAAAGCGTGATCTCAAGTCCGTGAATGCATGGGCCAGCCCGTTCAGCTCTACGAATAATAACTTAACCCGCGGCGAAGCTGCTTATTTGTTGCAAACCGCTCACAAGGCTATTCCATCGGATCAAACGAAGATTACAAACGTCCAATCGCTAAATGCCATTACCCTCATCGTGACTTTCGATAAACCGCTTACGACAACGGATGAAGAATTCACGAAAGCAAAAACAGATTTTGTATTTAACGATGGTCTTACTTTAACCAATATGCCGCGTCTAAAAACGGGTTCCATCGCAACCTATATCGTTCCTACTTCCGTTCAGCAAGCAGGCACAACCTATAATCTAGTATATAAAGGTCAAAATGCCGCTTCTTTTACTGGAAATGCAACGAAAGTAAATATGACAACAGCAAGCCAAGTAACAAATGATACGTTTGAGGTAGAAGCGCTGCAAGCAAACGGAGTAACTGACTATGGCTATATCATCTCAGCCTATAGCAGCGGTCGAGGTGCGAATGCATTCATCCTCGATGAGAACAACCAAGCAGGCGGAAAGACATTCCAAATCATTTCTTCAATGCAAGCTCGCCAAGTGACGATTACACCTGAGGGCGGTCAACCGATTATTGCGAAATATGTACCATTCACACAATCAACAGATGGCAAGCAGGAGCCTAAATTCCGCCTTCCCGAAGGGCAAGCATTGAAGCCGGGCGTGACTTATATGGTAACGTCAGATTGGGCTGCTATCGCGAACGCTTCCTTTGTAGCAAAAGAAATGCCAACCTTGCAGTTAACTGGTGCTGAAGCTGCTAGTGAAACTTCGATTCTCTTGACTCTAGCACAAGACCCTGGAGATGAACTATTCTCTGGCCGCAGTGCCGAGTTAACGGCGCCAACTGGCGAGAAGATCGTTGCTTCCTATAAATATTCCAGCCGTAAAGGCGCAGTTGGCGTATTTGATTTGGCGAAAGACACGAAATTAACGCCAGGAACAACGTACACAGTAAAACCGATAGGCTCGTGGGCAACCGCCCAAGATGTTACAATGTCCTTAAAATAAATTAATTTCTGAGAAAGGATGGGTGTGTGATGTTGCGATTAATTATAATCATGCTGGCTCTTGTCATTTCGGGCTGTCAGGAAAATAATGATCAGGAATTAACAAATGATGAGCAGCATGCAGCCCAATCGGTGAACAACGAAATGGACAAGTTGAATAAAGCTTTGTTAGCAGCAGCAAAACAAGGAGATCGAGCGTCAATAACTAAGCTGCTAGCCGAAGGTGCCGACATCAACGCGACCGACGATCAAGGCAGAACCTCTGCAATGATCGCCGTGCATACGAACCAGCTCGATGTGTTTAACCTCTTCGTAGAAAAAGGAGCAAATATCAATATTCAAGACAATCGCTCTGACAACCCGCTCCTTTATTCCGGCGCAGAGGGGCTGATGGACTTCGTTCAAGCATCGATAGCTGCCGGCGCAGATACTACCATCACCAATCGCTTTGGCGGTACCGCACTCATTCCAGCTGCTGATCGTGGACATGTTGAGATTGTAAGGGAGCTGCTAACCACATCCGACGTCAATATCGATCATGTGAATCAGCTTGGATGGACCGCACTTCTTGAGGCTATTATTCTCGGGGATGGCGGAGCAGACCATCAGGC
>NZ_JBFRDK010000208.1:0-16457 GCF_052113545.1 Paenibacillus sp. TAF43_2 | reverse complement strand
GTCCACTTCCCAAGTGCCCGATAACGCAAGTTTACCGCTTCCGTCTACTTGCTGAATAATTTCCCAAGCCACAGGACCTTTCTCCAAAAAAACGCCAAATGACATGATCAACAAAACCGCCTTTCCTATTTCGTTCTCCATACAATAGTACTCTTCTTCTTGAATGACTTATATAACAAGTTGGCAATTATTTATTCATTAGTTACTTCTTTATCCGCGGCCAAATGTTTTGATAAAAAAGTGAAACAAAAAATGAAAATTTTTCGTTTAGAATGTAACATACATCATCGGCATCTATACAATAGGACCAATTTAACACCCATTCAAACAATTGTAATCGCCCAAATGCAAAAAAAGGAGTGCTAACCTTTGAAAAAACGTATTTTTACGAAAGTATGCCTTGCGGTTTTATTAGCATTATCACTAACACCTCTCAGCAGTTTAAAAGCTGCAGAAAGCAGCTCCAATTCACTCGCAGGGTTTACCCAGGTCGAAATGGCTGGCAACGTTGCATTAGCGTTAGACAACCAAGGCGTAGTATGGGCATGGGGCAATAACTTTGCTGGACAACTGGGAGATGGAACTATTGGTTTCAAATCGGCTGCGGTACCTGTATTTAGTGACGTTACTAAAGTTCAAGTCACAGGCTTTTACAGCCTCGCACTCAAAAAAGATGGTACAGTATGGTTTTGGGGCGGGAACGGTGATGGCGTAAGCGGGTTTGATACCTATGGTACGAACCCACAAGCTATTGTAACAAAACCTAAAATGGTTAATGGTCTTTCAGATGTCATCGATATTGCTGCAAAAGAAGACCATAGTTTAGCGTTAAAGTCAGATGGCACGGTATGGACATGGGGRAACGGCGGGTTTGGTCAACTGGGTCGAATGGACATCAGCGCTTATAAGCCTGAAGATTATCGCAAACGCGTTAGTGAACAAAATATTCCAAAGCAAGTAGCCGGACTAAAAGATATTGTCTCCGTCCACGCAGGAAGCTTCCTTTCAGCAGCAATTAATGCGAAAGGAGAAACATGGATTTGGGGTCATTACAATGGATGGGGCAGCGATACGCCAGATTTGATGAGTCCTTTTAAGCTTCCTGGCATTTATGCTAAAAAAGTTTCTGCTACATGGGAAAAATCGATTATACTCGATACGGATGGTATGGTTTGGGAAATAAACAAAGGTTTAAAACTCAATAAACTTCTAACATCGGCCTCTGATATTAGCTGTGGAACATTTAGCTGCGCAGCACTTCATTCCGATGGAACATTATGGGGTTTATATAATAATTCCAAAGATTTAGTTGATCCATCACCCGTTGCAGGCATTTCGAATGTGAAGCAATTTGCGATCCATTCACTTAATCAAGATTCTTTTATTATTTTGAAGGCAGACGGAACTCTATGGTCTAAAGTGCCATTCGGATATGGAACAGGCAGTGAAACCATTATGGACTATTACAATCAAATGAATGTTCCTTCAAGTGAAATGGTTTCAAAGCTGCGCCAAGTGAAGAAAGCCATCTCCTTAAAGCTCGACGGAAAGACGGTAACGCTCACTTCTAATCCCTATATTTACAAAGGCGTTACTTTCGTTCCGCTTCGCAGTACATTTAATGAACTAGGTGCAAAAGTGGAATACGCAAAAGGGAAAATGACCATATCGGATGCTAACCATACACTGAATCTCACCATTAGAGAGAAAGAAGCATTTATCGATGGCAAGCCGATAACATTAGACTATCCTCCGATGATTATTGATACGATGACCATGGTTCCCTTGCGTTTTGTTATTGAAGGCCTTGATCGTAAAATTGATTGGGATCCTGATAATCGAGTTATTTCCATAAGCAAATAATCAAAAGCCACCAGACCTATTGAGCTGGTGGCTTTAATTTTCCATTGTCGTTACTGTAAATAAAAAATGCTAATTAATTTGGTCTAACGATCCTCTTTGCTTTCGCAGCTTCCAACCAGCTTGGAAATTCGTTTAATAGCTGATCATACAATAATTCATCAGATACAGCTGCTATATCGTCCAAATGTATAAAGTTTGCGTTATCGACAATCCGGCCTTCCATGGTGTCTAGCTGCTTCAATACTTCAAAATCGGAATGACCAATGCCAACGAACTGCCAGAAAATCGGCTGAACCGCTGCGGAAGTAATGACCTTTTTAATCGGTTTTACGACTCCGCCATCATTAATGAATATAATAAATACTGGCGTGGCCTCTTCCTCTTCCTCTTCCACCGTATATTTGCGAATAACATCTTCCATAACTGGAGGTTCATTGTTGCGGCCAAATTTATGTATGTTGTTATTATCCAATATTTTTCGTTGGACGTATTGATCAAAATCTTTTTCTGAAACAGAAGGCAATCGGCTAAAATGAGTATCGTAAACCCAGACATCGAGCATCCCGTTATCATCAAATTTACTGGCAACCGCGAGAATTCGTTCCACTACTTCCTGTACGGTGCCATTTCTGTATAATGGCTGCATAGAGCCTGAAATATCAAGTACAATACCTACTCTAGCCGCAACACTCGTTAATTTTTTCTTCTCCAACGTAATTTGGACGATCTTTTTCCGCAAATCAATGGATGATAAAGTCATTTCGGCGGCAGCAGCTGCTACCTCTGCTTCTTCCCTCTCAATCTCTAGACCGTAGCTTGTACATAATGCTTCAAGCCCTCCGTAAAAACCGCTCCCAATTGCATTAAACTTCCACTCACCGTTATATCTATACAATTCACCGACAACTAGAGCCGTTTCCTTTGTAAGCGCCAAGCCATAATCAAATCGGAACAACTCTTCATCTGTACTTCCATTTACTAGTCGAATATATAAATGCGATACGTTTTGCATAAAATGGCCAAGCCGTTCGCCCTCATGGATCGTCACTGTAAAAGCTATTTTTTCCGTATTTTTACTCAGCCGCTTCAAGTGTATCGTGATTGCCTCCTTATCACCGCTCTTATCTGTCACATCATGCGAAATCGAACCATCGTGTGCTTGTGGATTGCCATAAAATATAAAATGTTCATCTCTCTCGCAGATATTTCGATCAGATAATAGAAAAGCAGCAGCATCGATGCTCATCGATGCTTCTCTAGTCGTCCAACCAAATTGAACTCTCACAGATGTAAGTTCGCGTCCTCTAGTGATATCTACCTTTTGACCCTTCGACAATAACATGCTTCCCGCTCCATTTCGATTTAACTAGTATTCTTCACTCTATTATCTACGAAACTATGGCTAAAGTCCTCCTCCAAACTATCCATTTTTTTCAAAATGTTCGTTTACAAAAGGATATAATTATTATAAAATTCTTTATAACGAACATTAAGTTCGCAATTAGAGCGGGGACGGGAGGTGTTGATGTCATGTCCAAATTCAAAAAAATCTTATCACTTACCTTGCTGATCACCATCTGTATGTATCCTGCTTCCGCATTTGCTGCATCCAGTAAAGAACCATACGATGAAAAGAAAGGTTTCTTATCAAGTATCTTGTCTGTGTTCTCCATTACGAAAAGTACAAACAACAGCAACAGTAGCAACAATAACAGTAATAATAATAAGCAAAACAACAACAAGAATACTAATAACAATAATCATTCAAACCAACCAAGCAAAAATAAGAACGACAAAGATTGGGACAAGAAAGGCTGGTTTGACTGGTTCGACAATGATGACTGGTTCGACAATGATGATTGGTGGGATGATATCTGTTGGTGGGATAAGCATAAGGAGGATTCATTCAAAATTTGGGAGCGTTATTATTGTTATTGATACCAGCTTGTCCGGTAACCGTTGGTTAAAACCAGCGGTTATTTTTTATTTATGCTCCTAAAGGAAATTTATATGGCATTTATTGTCGAAATAGATTCGCTCAAATTGTATAAGCTTTCCGATAAGAGGACGGGTTCATGCCAAACGATTTCTTGAAGCTTTTGCTCAAATGATGCTCATCCGTAAACCCGCACTGCTCTGCTATTTGCGCAAGCGTTAATGAAGAATTAACTAGCATAAGCTTAACCTTATCCATTCTTAGATTGGCGGCGTACGAACTTGGTGTCATTTGAAATTCCTGCTTAAACAGCCTGGTCAATTGCACTTGGCTGAGGCCAAGCTCCATCGCGATCGCCTTCAAGGAAACGCCCTCTTCCGCTTGCTGCTGAAGCATATGTACCACACGCTGCAAGGCCTGGTTCTCGCTATATAAATAATTTATCTTACGATTCATGCTTTCAATCTGATAGACATACATCAAATCCCTTAACAGATGTTGCTTGTATTTCAGCACGAGTATTTCCTTCACATAACGAGCTTCACGAAACAACGAAAGTGTAGAACTCATTCTTTTTTTGTTCAGCATAATAAGCTTACCTGTAGGGGGCAAAGTTTCGTTGTCCTCCCCGGAAGCGCTACCCGTATTTCGCCACTGGAACCCGATGAGGTGAAATGACAAGCCGTCTGTTTTGCGATAAAAGGTTATATTAGGTGGACAAAGCACCATTTCCCCTTTCTCGGCTCTCTCGCTCCTCGAATTTCCCATTCTATACTCAAAGCCGCCTTCTTCAACAATGAATAAAGCCCAGTGATCGTAAGTATCCTCTGTCTTCTGAAAATGCGCAGCATCCTTCACGAACACATGGTAAATCAGCTCGGGCTCGCGAAACCAAGGCTTGTCCAAACCCATCATCCCTTTTACGAAATTATTTACAAGAAAGTTGATTAATCTATACATTATACTACGAAAAATCGTTGCATATAATTAAATTAATTACAAGAAGGAGGAGAGGCTAATGCGTACAGCTTCGCTAAATATTCCAGAATTAATGAGTCGTTTTCATGAACAAGGATACTTGGTTTTACCCGATATACTTTCACAGGAAAAGGTATCCCTCCTGAATTCAGCTATCGACGAGGTCCTTGCAGAGGAGGAAGATACGTTTGCACATAATATTTACAACAGCGTCTCCCGTCACACTGAAATTGCCTCATTGATCGATCACGAAGAAATCCTTCCCTTAATCGTTAATTTGCTTGGACATAATATTCAGCTGCATATTTCCCATCTAACCGTGAGAAAACCTAATCCAAATGATATAAAGACGGCTTCCCACAGCTTTATCGATTGGCATCAAGACGGCCCTCATCCACAGTTTCCGGTTATTGCAGGCTTAACAGCTACTTATTATATAAAAGTCTGTTATATTTTGAGTGATATGACACAGCCGAACCGCGGCAATACAAAGGTTATTCCGGGCAGCCACAGGCATCCTTATAATCCGAACCATAAGGATGTACGCCAGCAATTGGACGGCGAGGTACAAGTGTGCGGAAAGCCGGGTGATGTATTTATTTTCGCACAAAATTTATGGCATGCCGGATCGATCAATCAATCCGAATTTACAAGAAGGCAGCTCTTTCTCGGCTATAGCCCGATCTGGATGCGTCCAATTGACTATCATCAGGCAGACGAGCATCTATTAAAGGATGCCAATCCGATCCGCCGTCAACTGCTTGGACAAATCAGCGACAATAAATTCAAATTTTATGTCCCGGAAGAATCGATGGTACCGCTCAAAATGATGGTTATCAACAGCGTCTGATAAAGCCGAAGCTGGGCGCGCATAAGGACCGTTTACTCACCTCATCGTGATGCAAACGGTCCTTTAACAATTAGCTTGCGATGTCCGATAGCTCCGACAGCAGCATGAGTACGAGTCCCTGCCCATAAAGAGTTGGATAACAAGCGATCTCATTGTAAGCTTCGATTGAAGGCATGATAGGCGTCCCGCCTGACACGCCCATGACTTCCCCGCTCGGCTTTATTTTAAGAAGAATAGCATCTGCCGCAAGGTACGCAGCATTCAAGTAATCCGCATCGAGCAAGCCTTGACGTACCGCTTTCACAATGCCGCAAGAAATGCCGGCGCTGCCCGACGTTTCCGAATAAAATTCAGGACGGTCAAGCACCGTTGCCCATAGGCCTTCCTCATGTTGATAGCGAATAAGGCTGCGCATGAGCAATTGGTAACGTTCGAGCGTTTCCTTTGGAACAACTGCTAAACCTTCCAGCTCTTCTACTATCATCGGCACCGCCACCGCTATCCACGCATTAGCTCTCGTCCAGCGGGCAGCCGAAAGATGGTTCCGTGCCTCCGAATTCCAGCCATGAAACAGCACACCCGTATCCTTATCCTGCAGCAGCGTTAAATGCAGCTCCACCTGACGTACGGCCTCTTTCGCATAATCCACATTCCCAGTGAGTTTCGCAAGTTTAGCCAAGAACAAAACCGCCATAAAAATAGTATCCGCCCATACCTGCTCCGGGAATTTCACATTTTCCGTAACCGTATGCTCGAAGGCACCTTCCCTTGTACGGGGCGCCTCCGTCATCATCCATTGTCCAATCCGCTCTGCTGTCTCCAAAAAAACAGGATCATGCGTATGCTCGTAAAGCGCTGGAAAAACCGTATATGGCGCCATTGCATTGATGACTCTGACCTTCTCCGCAAGGTGTAAATTATTTTGCGACCATTTTATTAACTCCGTCATCGTCTCTGATTCATCTGTAAGCTCATAATAAGACAGCATCGCAATGACGCCGACTCCCGGCACCCAGTCCCAATGGTTCAAATCCATGCCCCAACTACCGGAATGATCCTCAAGCATATAGTGATAAACACGATCAGCCGCCTGATTCACTATTTCTCGCGATAACTTCGTTTTCATGCCTGCTCCTCCACCTCCATAAAATGATGCAGCTTCACCGTTTTATACTGATGGTGATGCTGCAGGCTTCAATGCTAAGGATAACTTAATAGGATCATCACTGGTTGCGTCGACATTCTGCTTGCTTGAAAAACTAGCTGCTACAACATCATCATAGGTCTCTACTATAATTTCCGGCTCTGCTTCACCAATTACTAGCGAAAAAAGAAAAGCTGCTTTGCCCATCTTCTCAAAATCAATTGTACTGTCCTCTACTGCATGTAAAATATGGTCGAAGCAAAAGCTGCTGCTGTTCCTCGCGAGCTCCCACTTCCAATTGTCTTTTTGTTTATCGTCATGCTCCTCCGTCCCTGCACCAAATGCCGTAAACAAAATACGCAGAGCAACTTTGCAGTCACCGATTCTAACCTCCGCTCTTTCCCCGCTCACTTCCGCGTCTACATTATCCAAGCAGCCGCCAAGCTCTACCCGAATTCGCAAATCAGATGCAGCTATGCAGCCATTTATTCGATCAAGGCTCGGATGAGTATCTCCTCCATCAGTTAGAAAACGGATGCCGAGGAGCAGTCTACTTCCCTTTACTCTACTGTTCAGTACAGCTGAGCAATAATCATAGCCGTCATGCAGGACGCGCAGCTTCAAATAGGCCGCCTCTCCACCATTATCAAAGAAAACAAGCAGCGGTCTTGTTTGATTCCACATAATTTCCTCGCTGGACACACCAATCGCAAAGGAAGAGGTCATGTAGGTTGTTGCCCACTTTTCCTGCCCGGTCTGTTCATTTCTAGAATAGAGCTGCTGGAGCAGCCTTTCCTCAGACTGTGTGAAGAATGGATCATACTTGTGCGGACAGCAAATCCCGCTCCCAAACCACTCCGCATCATACGGCTGTTCATTCTTAAATGTAAACACAACCCTATTGTTTGTAGCGATTTGCAAAAACGACTTCGCCATATCCGTTAGCAGCGTACTGTAGCTCCGGCTGTGCGGGCCGGACCACTGCTTCGTCGCCGGATGAAAATGCTCTGCTACCATGCGCCATGCGCTATCGAGCAAATCTTCCGCAAGCGCTTTGGCCTGACCACTCACAGACATCGTATAAATTTTGGACAGTTCGGTGATGGCGATAACCGTATAAGTCGGACTGTTAAACTCATGAAACGTCCCTAGCTGATTCGTAAATGCATGGAGCTTTTCCAGCCTTCGAATACCATAATCGGCCAATTCTGGCTCAGCGTACGCTTCGCCCGCGATAAGCGTGACCAAAGCACCCATTAGTGCGATATTCGTATAATTTGGACCTACATCCCGCTTCATAATGGCATCGCATGCGCAGAATACAGCTTGACGGATCAGCTCTCGCAGTTCCATAGGTAATCTGTCCCCATGCCGGACTTCGATTTGAACGAGCTGTTTCCCGCAAAAATCAGCCCAGTTCCAATCTGGCGGGGACATTTTCGCAAGCGGCTCCTCGTAAAACCATGACCATATGCCATACGTTAGGTGTGCAGGATTTTGGTCTTGCAGTGAAATCACTTTGCGTATGACTTCATAAGCTCGCGTGGTATAATCCGGCAAACCGCTGTCAAGCAAAGCCAGTGCATAAAGAAGAGAAGGATATGTAGGGTGAACAAGCGGGAACTCCTCATCTGTAAGCGTTGTATGGTAGCCGGGACTATGAAAGGGCAGCTTGAGCATGTTGGTTTCCGGGTCAAAAAACGGCTCCCAGTAATGAATTTTTCCAAGCAGCAGCAGCTTGTGATCCATTGGATTGTCTGTCTTATCCATATATCCCATCCTCTCAATTACGGCATCCTAGTTGGCGCCAATGCTGTGATAGAGAGCAGACCGCCATTAAGGCGAACTGCTCATCTCCTGCCTGCTCYGGCACTACAACTTCAGTAGGCATAGGTGTCCCCGACTCCGGATCAACGACTGGAGCAGATGTGACTGTAACTAAGCAGCTGGCAGTAAATAAACCATCCATCGTCGTTACCGTTATCGTTGCCGTACCCACTCCGACAGGCGTAACTTCCCCTGCATTTACTGTCGCAACATTCGGATCGCTTGTTGTCCATGTTGCCTCTTTACTCGCAGCATTCTCTGGCGTCACCGCTGCAAGAAGTGCAACTGCAGGGTCACCCGCAGTCATCTCAAGTAGGCTTCTGTCAAGCGTCACACCGCTAACGCTTGCTAATCCAGCCCCTCCAATCAACATAGGCTTAAATAGTTTAGACTGTTTATTGGACCCGATGCCTCCGCCCCACTCCAGCCATCCTTTGCGTCCATTGCCGTCATTCTCATTCACAAGAGCGGACAAGCTTAGAATCCCATCACTCGGAACAATCGGCGACAATTCCGTCCAAGGCAATGCGAGCCGGTAGATTGTATCCTTGTTTGTTTCATCTCTCGTAATCTGGAGCTGGCGATTTGTAACCGGCCCAGTCAATACGCCAGTCATCGCCATCCACCGATATAATTCCGGCCCGTCTGGTGTCAGCGCCATTCCGTATTCATACCATTCCGTCGCCTCTCCCGGCGTTCCTAAGGAAATAGCGAACTGAATACTGTCTCCGCTCCAAATCGCATCGCCTGATTTGGTTTGCGAGAATAGATCGTCATGGATCTTTGCCGACAGATAGAGGTGGTCAATATCATACGTAACCCATAGCTTACCGCTCAAATCCTCCGGCCCATTATGCGGCACCACTCTTGAATGGCCTTCCTCAAACAGGTCGATGCCAGGGAGATCGCTTACATCGTCCAGCGACCCATCCACCTGCACCGTGCGGTTAACGATAGGCGTCATACTTGCGACAGCGATATTGTTCAAGTTGCCTGAAAGAGACAATACGGTGCCATCATCCAAATAGACGGTAAGCTGGTGAGGCGTTAAAGTTCCCTCGGGCAGTTCCGGTATTGGAAGATCAATTGTATAATCCGTAAAACCAGGCAGCACCGTATTATAAGTTTCTGATTCGGTATTCGCACCCACCTGCCAATCGATCTGTGTCAACCGCCTATCGACCGGCTTTGTATTATCGATTCGAACTCTCAGGAAGTTGCTGCCCTCCTTCAGCACATGTTTGACAGAAAGCTCCTCCGATTGCTTGATCACCACTGTATTTCTGCCAGGTTGACCTATTCCTTGAAATACGACAGGATAGGTGCCGACCGAAGAAGCCAGTATATTTTGAACTGATCCTTGCAATTGAATGCGGGCGCTTAGCGGATTCCAAGATGATGCTTTGTATACGGATAACGTTACGCTGATAGGATCACCGGTAAAGGAAGGTTCGCTCTTAAGCCTATATTTGCTTCCTTGAATGACTTTATCGATTTTCCCTTGGATGAATAGAGGTTCGCTTGAAGCCGTAATGTAAATTTCCCCGTCCTTCGGCGTATAGGTAGCTGAACGGCCCATCATGTCCGTTACGACCAGTGGTCCATTTGTTTTCAAAGTCAGATCGGTTTCGGTATCCGTCCCTGACCAAAGCACATGAATCGATTTCTGGTCCTTCTTAAATTTATAGCGATAGATGCCGTTTGTAATCTCCTGACCGGTTACGCTTGCGCCAGTCAACTGCCGTGCTACCGTCGCTAACGCCACATAACCCGGTTTTGGCGTATACGCGCCAAGCGGATCACCGCCATTATGAATAATACCGAAGTTATGCTCGTTATATTTTTTATCCGTTCCGTCGTCCATCAGATCGTACCAGAAGATTTTCTCCACTCCTGCTGCCATGCCAAGTACAAAGGTGCGAATCAAATAGGCAGCCTGCGTCTTCTCATCCACCCCGCGTGGGTCAAGCTGCGTCGGCCATCCAATTTCCGAGAACCAGATGGGTTTCGTCTGTCCGTTGTTATAGGTTTTCACCAGTTGATTTAACGAGGTTACCTCGTTAAGAAGTCCCTCCGGCTTGTCAGGATAACGGTAAGGATGTACGGATAAGGTGTCCATGTAGTTTAACCCGCCGAGCTGGAACAAATCTTCAAGCCACTCGGCTGGAATGCCTGCGGTCGCGCCTCCAAGCACATTCAGATCAGGGCGCACCGATTTGGCAGCCTCATAACCTGCTTTCATTAGGTTGAAGTATACATCGGGCTGTGATGCAGCCGGCCCATTCCCTCCAAATCCGGGCAGGTTGAACTCGTTCCACATCTCTCCCCATTTGATTTGGCCGCCGAATCGGTTCAGTACGGATTTCGTATAATTCGCATAGGCGGCGTGAGCTTCTGCTGAATAAGGCGTTTGGAAATTATCATAAAATTGATTGGAAAAAGCGAAGGTCATTAGCGGATCGATGCTGTTCTCCAGCAATCCTTCCATATAGAGTGTAAATTTCGGGTTATAGGTGTAGATGCCTTTTTTTAGCTCAATCTCAGACCAAAACATCGCATCCCTCACGCTTTTGGCTCCTGCATACTTGACCAAAGGAAGCATCTCACGGTTCCAGCTATGTGCAAAATGCGTCTGTACGCCAAACGGTGATGCTGTCACTGCTGTCAAATCAAACGTTGGCACAGCCGCGAATGTCGTCTCTGTTGTTTTAAGCAAAGTTCCCGCTTGATAAGCTGATAGTTTTAAACGATAATAGCCATCTGATTGTACCGGCACCTCAAGCCTGATCTTTCCTCCAGTAACCGGCGAGCTTCCAGTTAAACCGGGCTCACCCCAAGCATCATAGGTTTGCCATGTGACGGTATCTCCCGTTGTTAATACATCAAAAGTGCCTTTGCTTGCACCAGCAAATACGTTGCCAACCTGCGTTTGAGCGATGGCTAGGTCAGGTACGGTCACCTTGATTCGCAGATCGTCGAACCATACCGAGCCGCTCTTAAGCCCCGTACGCAGTCCCGCCCGTGCTACCTTGATCRTCATCTTCTTAAGCGACGGATGAAAGGCTCCGTCATTGGCGCCTCCCCAGTGCGTATATTCGCTGCCGGCATTGAAAGCATTCACGGTAACCTTCTGCCAATCCGTTGTCGGCTGAAGCACCAGCCTTTGCGAGTGGTTTTGGTTCGTTCCGTCCATTAGTACAATATAAATCGATGCAGCATCCGCAGTTTTCACCCAAAAGGATAAGCTTACCGCATCCGCCGGAACTATTCGTTTCGTCAGATACCGCTCCAGTGCAACGTATGAGCCGCCGCCATTAAAATCGCCAGTCACCTTGGCCGAGGAAAGACCTGTTTTGAATACAGACTGATCTCTTGTAAAGCTTCCTTGCGCCCCGGGAAATTCGGCGCCCAGCAGGAAGTCCCATACTTCGTCGGAGCTCTCATAATCGCCGGCTTGAAGCTCTGCGTCCACCGCTTCTGCAGCCGCTGCATGTTCATTTTTTCCAAGCGTACCAGATGCCGTCATGATCAATGCAAAGACGAGGAATAATGAAAAAACTTTTTTCATGGTCATCATTTTCCATCCATCCTTTGCTACTCGGATCGGCGATTAACCCTTCCCGAAAAGTAATGACCGCATTCGGGAAGGGCCTTCCCCTCTACTTCAGATGCTCTTTGTTCGTTTCATACCACTCCTGCACTAGCTTCTCTACATTTTCACCGCCCAAACGCTTCCATTCCTTGCGAATATCCTCCATTCCAGCCTGCGGTGTAAGCGCGCCTCCTCCCGTTACGATCTTGGCTTCAATTTGCTGCGCAATCGGAGCGAAGGTAGCAATCAGTTGGCTTACCTCAGGCAAATCAGGATTATAGGCAATGTCCCGTCTGTATTTATTTTTCATCGCAATCTCAAGACCAGCTGCTTTAAGCACAGCCTGCTCTTGAGAAATCGGATCCTGTGCCGCCATCACCGCATACCATTCCGGCTTCGGATCCCATTCATTCAAGATCGCATACTCTCTTGCATAAAACACTTCCTTCTTGAACTTATCAGCGTCGGTCTTCTGCGGAACTTCTCCCACGAGCTTATAATGAACGTCCTTCTCTCCAATTCTGAGCGGCTCCCAGCCCTTCTCCAGCATCCAGTCCAAAAATTTGACGCCTGCTTCGATTTTGTCCTCTTTCATATTCGTATTAAAAGCGATATACATATTGGCCGGCACTTCCTGATAAAGGCCATTTTTTCCATACTTCGAAGCGACAGGCTCCAAAGGCACAACTTTTGCATCCGGCACATTTTTTTTCAAATCAACAAACTCTGCGCCCATTGACCATGAGCCAAGATAAATACCAGACTTGCCTGTCGTCCAAAGCTGCAGCGAGCGCTGAAAATTCGTATCCGTAATGTATTCCTTATCGATCAACCCTTCGTCAAAAAGCTGCTTCTGCAAAGCAAGCGAATCGGTATACCGATCCAGTATACGGCCGAACGTGAGCTTGCCATCTTCCAGATACCATTGGTTCTCGTTATTGAAGAAAAGGGCTCTTAAAATTTGCACTCCGTTGTAATTAAAAGTGATTGGAACCGTATCCGCCGTGCCGTTGCCGTCCGGATCGCCCTCTTTGAACTTGCGTGCAACCTCAAATAATTCTTCAACAGTTGTCGGAGCTTTCAAGCCCAGCTTATCCAACCAGTCCTGACGAATCATAATGCCATGATTGGCTATCGTTTCTTGTCCACGCGCGCTTGCAATCGCATACATTTTTCCATTAATCGTTAGGAAAGGTTTAAGTTCTGGATGCTTAGCCAAATAAGCTTTGTACGTTGTGCTGTATTTTTCGATATATTCGTCGATTGGCTGAATCGCTCCCTGTGCAGCGAGCTGGCTAATATAGCTGCGGTCATATTCCCATATGAGATCCGGAGCCGTGCCCGATGCGATCAGCGTGTTTAATTTTTGCTGTACCTGCGTACGCGGTACGGGTACCCATTTGACCTTTGCAGGAGCATTCTCATTGATCCACTTCGTCCAGCGGTTGTTTTCGTAGCTACCTTCATCCGACGACACTTCGCCCCGGTCAAGGATCGATACGCTAATCTCTTTCTTTTGCTCTACCACTGGTGCTGGCACATCGGTCTTATTCGGTACAGCAGAAGGTTTATTCGGCTCGGATTTCCCCGTGCAGCCAGCCAGCAGTACAACAATTAAGCTAGCCATCATGATCAAATTGCGGGTTTTGTTCCATTTCAACAAATACATCATCCCCTTTTCCTTATTAACCTTTAACCGAACCGATCAAGACACCTTTTACAAAATGTTTCTGAAGAAACGGATATACGCATAGAATCGGCGTGACCGCAATGACGATGGCCGCAGCTTTGATGCCTTCGGGCGTTAACAAGATTTGCCCCGCACCCTCACTTCCCCCAGTATTGTTAAGCAGGCTTGCATCCACTTGATTAATCATCTGATACAGCTTCACCATCAAGGATTGTGACGTCGTTTTTGTGATATAAAGAAGAACGCTGAAATAGGAGTTCCACCAGCCAACGGCGTAGAACAGCGACAAGGAGGCGATGATCGGCTTGCACAGCGGAAGCATGATCTGCATTAAGACCCGCCAATCTCCAGCTCCGTCCATAGCAGCCGACTCTTCAATTTCATCCGGAAGGCCTTCCATAAACGTTTTCATCACGAACATGTTATATGTGCTGACTAGCCCAGGAAGCCATAATGCCCAGTATGTGTCCATTAAGCCCAGCGACTTGACGAGAATGAAGCTCGGAATGATCCCAGAAACGAATAACATCGTGAACGTAACAAACATTAGCAGTCCGCTGCGTCCCATCAAGCGGCGTCTTGAAAGCGGATAGGCAGCAAGTATCGTCATGATCATGTTCAACGCGGTACCAACAACCGTGATCAAGACCGTATTTCGCAAGCCGATCAAAATTTGTCCGTCATCAAAAAGCCGATCGTAAGCATGCAGATTGAATTCAATTGGCCACAGCATCACTTCTCCGGCTGTAATTGCCCGGCTGCTGCTAAAGGATGCTGCCACCTCATACCATAGAGGGAACAGCGCGATTAAGGACGAGAGGCCAAGAAACATATAAAGGATGATTTTGCTAATCGATGACAACACAAAAGATGCGGCAGCATTCCTTTTCACCGTTACCATAACCCCCTTTCGCCGAACTTTCGGATGAGCCCGTTAACGCCTACGACTAGAATGAACCCAATCAAGGATTGGAATAACCCAAGCGCTGTCGTGTAGCTGTAATTCATATTTTGCAAGCCGACCCGGTATACGTAGGTGCTGATGACATCCGCTACATCCAGCACGGATTGGTTTTGAAGCACCAGCGTTTGTTCAAGGCCAACATCCATCATATGCCCCATCCGAAGGATCAATAAGATGGCGATCGTGCTGCGAATGCCAGGAAGTGTAATATGCCAAATTTGCCGCAGCTTGTTTGCACCGTCGATTTTGGCTGCTTCATAAAGCTGGGGATCAATCGAAGCTATCGCTGCTAAATAGAGAATCGTCCCCCAGCCCGCTTCGCGCCAAATACCGGATAACGTATACACAACAGGCCACCAAGTCGAATCCGCCATAAAATAGACGGGCTCGATGCCCAATTGTTTTAGAATCAGATTCACGACGCCTGTGCTTGGCGAAAGGATCGCAATAACGATACCGCCAAGCACAACCCAAGAGATGAAGTGAGGCAAATACAACAGGTTCTGAACCGTCCTTTTGTACCATTCTCTGCGCACCTCGTTAAGCAGCAAGGCAAGGAGGATAGGTACCGGAAAACCAAACACGAGACTATAGATGTTCAACAGCAGCGTATTTCTAAGAATTCTCCAAAAATCCAAGCTTGCGAACAGCATTTGAAAATGATGAAAACCAGCCCATTCGCTTCCCCATATTCCATCAATAAACCGGTAATTTTTGAATGCGATAATCTCGCCCGCCATCGGTGCGTATTTAAAGATGACATAAAACAAGATGACAGGCAGAAGCATCAAATATAAGTGACGATCCCGCTTAAGCCGTATCCAAATCGTCCTCCCCCCCTTTATGTTCCGTCTACAATTCGATCGTACACAAAGCTCGGGAAGCTGAATATAGACATGTTCTGTGCCAGGTGTCTTTTATTGTGAAATGGCCCAGTCACCTTTCTTGAACAGGTTCATTCTTTTGCTGTGAAACGGAAGAAATCCCGCCATTAAAAGCAAAAACGCCTTCAGCATCCTCTGGATGTTGAAGTATATTTGACGGAGAAATATAAGCTCTCTATAAGCTAACAAACTTATTAATTCTTATATTACAATGAAAAAACCGGGGCAACGCCTCCGCTTTGGAAGTGTGCCACCGGTCTTACGTTCGCTCTGTGTCTTGCCCATGTTGTTTGCTGATGGCTTGCTCGCGGAACTCTGTCGGTGTCATCCCTGTAAATTTTTTAAACGTCCGCAAGAAGCTGCGGGTATTCATATATCCTATCGCTTCGGCGATGTCGTTCACCTTTTTATCCTTATTAGCAAGCAGTGCTTTCGAGGCGTCAATTCGAATTTCGATTAGATAGTCGATAAAATTTCGCTCGGTATATTCTTTAAACTGCTTGCTAATATAGGTTGGGCTCAAATGAAACTGTACAGCGAGCCGATCGAGCGACAAATCATTTTCGTGGTAATGGGCTTGAATGTAGGTAAGCATCCGCTCAATCGTGTCATTTTTCCCTCTCAGGCTTCGTTTGCTCGTAAGCTTAGCAGCCAGCTCCTCAAGAACAGCGAGGACGAGGGACTCTGCTTGCTTCCAATTCTCACTGTGCTCAATCTTCTCATAAATGC